>PMLH01000578.1 GCA_003159055.1 Myxococcales bacterium | reverse complement strand
GCGGGCGCGTGCTCGATGGCGATGGGCGAATGGATCTCGGTCACCAGCTCGCGCGAATTGGCTGAACGCGAGATGCAGACCGAAAAGGACGAGCTTGAGGCCAATCCCGAGGAAGAGCGGCAGGAACTGCAGCTCATCTATGAGGCCAAGGGCCTAAGTCCGAGCGAGGCGTCCGAGCTTTCCGCCAAGCTGCTGAGCGATCCCGCCGCGGCCATCGATGTCCTTTCGCGCGAGGAGTTGGGCATCGATCCGTCCGAACGCGGCGGCTCGCCGTGGGTGGCGGCAGGGACGTCGATGCTGCTGTTCGCATTGGGAGCGCTGATTCCCGTGTTGCCACTCGCCTTCCTCACCGGCACGACGGCGATTGCTGCCAGCCTGGCCGCAGGCGGCGCTGGGCTAGGCCTGATTGGCACGGCCATCGCGATTTTCACTGGGCGCTCCGCAATCTACTCCGCAGGCCGGCAGCTCTTGCTAGGCTTGCTGGCGGCAGGCGTGACGTTTGGCGTTGGCAGACTGATAGGGGTGGCGATGGGCGGATAGCCTAATAAGGCGAGGCGACCACAAAGGTCCTACTTCACGCCCTTGCTCTCAAAGAAGAGCTTGTAGGCCATGTCCTGCTTGAGGATGTGCTGGGTGAGCCAGTCTCGCAGGAAATTCAGCGTCGGTGCGCCAATGAAGGTCTTGCCCGCTTTGAACTCGCCCTGCAAATCGAGCACCTTCTTGGTGAGTGCGTCGTGTTCTTGCTTGTGCGCCGACGCCTGGGGGTAGCTGTAGGTGCGAAACAGGGTTTCCTCCATCGCGAAGTGGCCTTTGGTGTAGGCAATAAGCTCGTCAAGCACCTTGCCCATCACCTGGTTGCTCTTGCCGGCCGCCATTTCCGAGTGCAGCAGGTTGATGAGCTCGATGAGCTTCCGATGCTCTTTGTCGATCTTCGCTACGCCCACGCTCATGTTGTCGGACCAAGTGATGAGTGACATTGAACGCCCCTTTGCAGTTTGTCGCCGGAAAACATCGGCGGAACACCACCGCTACTGAAGACGGCGCGATGCCCTTGCTCGACGCCAGCGATTCAAGATGGCGTGCGGGAACAGGCGCGCCACGAACGGCAAATCGTCAATCAGGTAGCGCTTGGCCAACCGCCGCGGGTCCTGAAACAGACGGTGCACCCATTCGAGGCCGACCCTGCGCATCCACACAGGTGCACGCCGCAGCTCGCCTGCCACGAAGCTGAGGCTGATGCCGACCCCAACCATCCAAGTCGACGGAAAGCGACTGCGCAGTGAGTGCATAACCTGCTCCTGCTTGGGCGACCCCAACGCCACCAGCAGAATGTCCGGGTTGTGCTGGGCCAGCTCGGCCACGAGACCATCGATTTCCGCCTCGGCCGGAGGGCTCGCAAGAGAGGGGCTCGATCCGCCGCACAGTCTGAGCCCCGGATGCTTGTCCTTGAACACCTTGCATGCGCCCGCGTTTGCTCCCGGCGTGCCACCCAGCAAATACAGTGACCGCCCCTCTGCGGCGGCTCGTTCGACCAAGAGCCAAACCAAAGATGATCCCGCCACCCGCTCGGGCAGCGGGCCCCCTTGCATCCGGCAAGCCCAGACCAGAGGCATTCCGTCGGCCACCCTGAGATCGGCGCAATCGTAGAGAGCGCGGGCCTTTCCGTCGCGCACATAGCGACGAAGAAAATCCAGGTTGGCCGTCACCAGCCAACCTCCGCGTGACGCCGCCAAGGCCGCGAAGATATGGTCCAGGAGTTGCCACCGATCGATACGCGCCAAGCGCAGCCCCATGAGCGATTCGATTGGAATTACCACCGGTTCCCTTTCGACAGTTTCTGCGACGCGCGTTTTCTCCTGTGCCATCGTGGGCTCCTGCGACTAAGACTGTTTCCCGCCACCAGCAGATGCCAGCGCCGTCCGCAAGTGGGCCACCATCTCGCGCGCCACAACGTCGATGTCGTGCAACCGCTTCACGTCCTCGCGCCCGCGCAAGCCCATCTCCTGCAGCCGCGGGAGAGGCGTGTCCAGGATCTGCCGCACACCCTCTGCCAGATCCTCGACCGAGCCCGCAGGCACCAGCCATCCATTTCGTCCCGGTACCACCAATTCGGGAATTCCCGCCACAAAGGTGCTCAGCACCGGCCGCGCACGAGCGAACGCCTCCATGATCACGACCGGCAGCCCTTCCGCGAAGCTTGGAAGAACAAAAGCACAACTCTCATCAAGCGCGCGTCGAATGGCATCGCTGCTCGCCCAGCCCAGAATCTTGACCTTCTCAACGAGCCCATGGCGACTGATGGCGCTCTCCAAGTCGCTCCGCAATTCTCCATCGCCTATCAACGCCAGCTCGATCTCGCGCCCTTGCCGCTGCAGTAGGGCAAGGGCCTCAATCAGCAGAAGCTGACCCTTTTGTTCGCAAAGCCGCCCGATGGAAAGTAACCGGCGCGTGTTCGGCACGGCCACAGGTTCGGGTCCCAAGTATTGCGCGTCAACGCCACAACGGACCAGCTTGATCTTGGGCCAATTGCGGAAGTCACATAGACGAAACAATTGACTACGGGCGTAGCTGGTGATGGCGGCGACAAAGCTCGCTCGGTGGATCTTCTGTCGCAACCCGAGCAAGGGCGCATTGTCGAATTCCTCCGGTCCGTGTGCAGTGAAACTGTACGAAGGCCCACCAAGCTCGCGACAAAGCATCGCCACCATTGCGGAGTTGGTACCGAAATGCGCATGCACGTGCCGGACCCCATCCCGCACAGACCATCGCAACAGCAGACACGCCTCCGAGAGATACACAAGGTGTCTCGCGGTGCCTCGGTCCGAGCTCAAACCAACGCTAACAGTAAGCAGCAGGCTGCGCAGAAAGCGCAGAGGACGAGCAAGCGCTGCCCACAAGGTGGCATGTAACAAGCCCGACCATCCGGCATCTAGTAACGTGTGTGTCCTGTTCCCCTCTTCAACATCGATTGCATCGGCAACGACATCCAAGCTTCGTCGTATCGCGAACCGAGAAACTTCGAACCCTTCCCTCTCGACGGCCAGAATCTCACGGCGAATGAAGACATGACTGATCTTCGGATACTGGTTGACGAGGTAAGCAATTTTCATTGTGCAGCCGTTAGATGCTGTCCGAGATCGACCGCCACCTAGAATATTTCCTATCAAGTCATGCAGGCCTCTGTCTGCGTGATCAGGTCTTTGGCGCCGCGCCCAATAAAATCCCGAAGATACCCAACTATAAGGAGCCTAGCTCTTGACAATATCTCCAAAAAAAATGGCAAGGCCCACCCAAGACGGGGCGTTGCGTAGGCACGACGCTTGGGTCAGCTCGCTGCAGCGCCTAAGTGACGCGTCGATGGTGTTGCTTGCCCAGGCACTAGCACATTGGATGTACGATGAGCGGTGGGGGGAGCAGACCGTGACTGTCACGGTCATTGCATTGCTCGTGTTTGGTTTTGCGGCGGAAGTTACCGGGCTGTATCGGCCCTACCGCATGGAATCCGTTCTGCGCGAGATCAAGGATGCGCTGCTGGCGTGGTCTGCGGTTCCGGCGGCGCTCTTGGCGTTCTGGTTCTTCAGCAAGACCTCGGCGCAGTATTCTCGCGTGGCCACGACGTTCTGGTTCGCGCTGGCGCCCCTGTTCTTGTGCGGCCTGCGACTCGCGGCGCGCCTCGGCCTGCGCGTGTTGCGCGCCCAGGGCCACAACAGCCGGCGTGTGGCCATTCTTGGCTGCACCCAAGATGCTGAACGTCTGGCGGAAGCTCTCGACGATCTTCCTTGGCTCGGCCTGAAATTGCAGGGAATCTACGACGACCGATCGGAGAAGCGGCGACACCTCCCAAAGCATCCTCGCTGCAAAGTGCTGGGCACCTCCGAGGAGCTGGTCAAACTCTGCCGGCAGGGCGCGCTCGACGTCGTGTACGTTGCGCTTCCACTGCGGGCCGAGCTGCGGACCGCGAGCATTCTATCGACGCTGACCGACACAACTGTCACGGTCTACATGGTGGCTGATTTCCTCTACTACAACCTGCTACGAGCCCACTGGAGCCAGGTGGGTGGAATTCCCGTCGTCAGCGTCCACAATTCACCATTCGAGGGCGTCGTTGGGTGGGTCAAGCGAGTTGAGGACCTGGTCTTGGGCAGCTTGATTGTGCTCATCACGGCGCTCCCGATGCTGCTCATCGCCATCGCCATCAAGGTCAGCTCGCCGGGGCCCATCTTCTTCAGGCAGTGGCGCTACGGACTTTGTGGCAAGAAGATTCGCATCCTCAAGTTTCGCACCATGACGGTGTGCGAGGACGGCCCCAACGTCAAGCAGGTGTCGAAGAACGATTCACGCGTAACCCGCATCGGACGCTTTCTGCGGCGCACGTCCCTCGACGAATTCCCGCAGTTCTTGCAAGTGCTGACGGGCGAGCTCTCTTTGGTCGGCCCTCGGCCCCACGCCGTGGCTCATAACGAACAATATCGTACGCTCATTCACGGCTACATGCTTCGCCATATGGTCAAGCCTGGCATCACCGGGTGGGCTCAGGTCAACGGCTGGCGCGGCGAAACCGCTGAATTGGAGAAGATGGAGCAGCGCGTGCACCACGATCTCGAATACATTCGCAATTGGAACCTTCTCCTGGACTTGAAGATCATCTTCCTTACGGTGTTCGGCAGCAAGAAGGGCCGAAACGCCTACTAATCGGGCATAGATGCCGAACCTTGCTGTCCGTTACCACAAGATCTGTGGAAACGCGTGCTCGACACAACCGAATGCAACGCCGCTCCAGCGGCGCCTGACCGGGGCGTGAATGCACGGCTGGCTTTGGGAATAAGGATAGAAACGGCATACAAGCTCCTGTATCCGGCCTTCTACCGTTTTCTCGATTTTTTCCGACGTTCACGTCGACTGTGTCCTTGACCGGGCCCGGTTTGCGGTCGAGCTGCGCAGGGCCGCAAGGGGTTTCCACCTTGCCGAAGGGAACCTAGTGGGGCGTTTGGTCATCCAACAATCATTGCTAGTGATGGGAATTGCCCTACCACAGCAGAGTCTGCAATTTGCTCAAGAAGGACTGCCACCCCAGCCTACGAATTGCTGGGACTGGACACGAACCGCAAGCCATGGCGCGACAATCTGCCAACGACGATCGACCCGAGAACGAGACGCTCAGCTTCGCTGATTTCGTTGCAAGCAGCGACGTCCCCGCCGGAATAGATCGGGCCATGCTGGTCATGGATGGGGCCGATGGATCCCAACAAATCTATCCGATCACCCGCAATCCCACCGTGATCGGTCGGTCGAGCAATGCCGATCTCGTCTTGCCTGATGGCGCCATTTCGGACTTCCACGCTCGGATTATCAAGCACAGTTTCGGCTACACTGTCGAAGACCTAGGCTCGGCGGAGGGCACCTTCCTGTCCGAGCGGCGCGTGAACCACGCCCGTCTGGTCAACGGCGATACCCTCCGCCTGGGCGCCACCGTTCTGCCTTTCGTCAATCCAGCCACTGCCGCAAGCAAGGAACGGCAGCAGAGCAGTGCGCTGGTCGCGCTGCGAGCAACCAGCGCCGCCATAGTTCCGCGACAAACGATGCTTCGTGGTGCGTATTCCTACCCATCGGAACCGGGCCAGGTACCTCAGCGAAACCTGGGGCGTGAGGATCGGAGGCGCGGGGACAACGACGATGCGGCACCTTCTATGGACGAGCTGCTGCTCAAGGTCATTCGTGCCGCGAGATACCTGCGCAAGCGGGCCTGGCTGCTCCTTTCCGTCAGCGTGGCCGGGCTTGCGCTTGGCGCCCTCAGCTTCAAGTACTACCCACCTGTCCGTGCAGCCTATTCGGTGGTCATGCTGCACCCTGCGCGCCGGGTGAATCCGATCGAGACAGAAACGCGACAACCACAATCCGACGACATGCAGTTCTTCGTCGGTGTGGAGCGTGCTTTCACCGCCACCGACGCCGTCTTGGCCGCTCTTCGACGGATGCAAATGCCGAATCCGAGCGAGCCACAGGCGGAAGCACTCGCAAAACACCTGCGCTTCGAGAGCATCGGCAACAGCACGTACACGGCCACGTTCATCCCTAGCCTTTTCTCGCCTCGCGACGACTGGCACGTGCGTTTTCTCGACGCTCACATCAGGACCTACGTCGATACCGAGGTCGAAAAGAAGCTGAAGGGCTTCGTGGCCGAGGCTGACTTCTTGCGCTCGCAGACGCAAGCAGCCGAGAAGCGACTGCAACAGATCATGCATGATACGGTGCAATACCGACAAGAACACTCGGACCAGATTCTCGCCCAGGGCAACCTGACCGCCGGATCGCCCGCCGATTTGGAAACCCGCAAGATCGAGGCGCTTGGACGAATCAGCCGGCTCGAGGGCGAGCTTGCAGGCGTCCGCAGTCAGCTTTCGCGCGGCAGCGCGCTCAGCCAGGCCAAG
>PMLH01000186.1:2492-9626 GCA_003159055.1 Myxococcales bacterium | reverse complement strand
GATGATGGGCTTGCCGAAGTCTCCTTCTTTCATCCCGGTGGCGCGCCAGAGGGCGCGGGCGCCAGCCATGTTGCGACCAAAGGTGGAGGTGCGAGAACGGTACTGTGGCATACGGGGGTTCCTACCATGATGGGCGAGGCAAGCAAATGTCCGCCGGGGCGGTCGCGAACCACCGCGCAAAAAGTCAGTCCTGCGGCCAAATCCGCCGGCTTGCGTACGTGCCCTGCATCGGGTTCGGCGCTACAATGCAGCCCTTCGTGACCGACCAGGACCCCTCGCTCAGCAAGACCGAGCCGCGTGCGGACGCGCAGGGCAGTCGTGCGTCTGGGGCGAAATTCGATCCGCTGGTCGGAACCACGCTGGCCGAGCGCTACGAGATCATCCGTCGCATCGGCGAGGGCGGCATGGGCGCGGTCTACGAGGCGCGCCACAGTATTATCGGCAAGCGCGTCGCCATCAAGGTGCTGTTGGAGAAGTTCCTCGAAAACGAAGAGCTGATCGCGCGGCTATTGCAGGAAGCGCGTCTGGCCAGCTCGATCGGTCACCAGAACATCGTCGACGTCACCGACTTCGGCACCACGCGCGACGGGCGCGCCTTCGTGGTGATGGAGTTTCTCGACGGCGAGCCGCTGTCCGAGCTCATCATGCGCGACGCCCCCTTGCCGGTCGAGCGCAGCCTCGCCATCGTCAAGCAAGTCGCAAGCGCGCTCGGCGCCGCGCACGCCAAGGGCATCGTCCACCGCGACGTGAAGCCCGAGAACGTCTACCTGGTCCGCCGCGGCGACACGGACTTCGTCAAGGTGGTGGATTTTGGTGTCTCGAAGGCGGTGCACACGCGCGAAGAAGCTGGCAGCGACTGGCAGCGCCTCACCCGCACCGGGGCCGTGCTGGGCACGCCACTGTTCATGTCGCCCGAACAGGCCAGCGGCAGCGAGGACATCGATCAGCGCGCCGACATCTGGGCGGTCGCGCTGATCCTTTACGAGTGCCTGACCGGCGAGCTGCCCTTTCGCGGCAACAACTATCTCGGCGTGGTTTCGCAGATCCTGAACAAAGAGGCGCAGCCGCCCTCGGTCTTGCGGCCCGAGCTTGGAATTCCTGCGGCGGTCGACCGCATGGTCATGCACGGCCTGGAAAAGGCTCGCAACCGCCGCTATCAGGCCATGGAAGCGCTGGAGCGCGATCTTGAGCGCCTGCTTGCGGGCGACATGGGCGTCGTTCTCGACGATGCGGCGTCTTCAGGATCGGGACCGGTCTTGCGGTCACGCAGTCGCTGGCCCTGGCACCTTGCGGTGACCATGGTTTTTGCGGTTGGCATCGGAACTGCGGCGCTGCTGGCCCGTGGCGGAGGCGACGACCCCGCCGCCGCGAAAGTGGCTGCACCGGCCAAACCTTCCTTGCCCGGACCCGCGACAGCGCAGAAGCAGAGCCCTGCCATGGAGGCCTCGATGGTGAGCGCACCGCCGCCGCCAGCGCCTTCGTTGCTTGAGCGCCTTCGACGTGTGGGCAAATCGCATCCTGCGCGTCCGTCGACGACCGCACCGGCTTCTGCGGCTCCCGCCGCGGCACCGCCCAAGAAGAGCAAGGCCGACGACAAAGTTGCGCCTTCGCCCTATACTTCACCCTAGGCCCCGTAGTGCGGATATTGCTCGGTTCGCTCATCCTCTTGCTATTCCTGCAAGCCCCTGCATCGCATGCGCAGGAGGTGGATAGCCTCGAACGCGCGCACCGGCACTACCAGTCGGGCGTCGACCTTTTCGAGTCGGGAAACAAAGAGCAGGCCCTGGTCGAATTCCAGCTCGCCAACGAAATAGCGCCCAAGCGAGAAAACATCTTCATGATTGCCCAGTGCGAGTATCACCTGGGCAAGCTGGTCGATGCGCGCACCCACTACCAGGCGTACTTGGCCGAGCAGGCGCAGGGCGAGCTGGCCGACTTGTCGCGCCTGCGCATCGAGGCCATCAACCGCCGACCCGGAATTTTTGCCATCAACACGGTTCCCGACGACGTGGAGGTGCGCATCGAAGGCGAAGGCAAGGTCGTCACGGGGCAGGCGCCCAACGAATTCCCGGTACCGCATGGCCACTATCGCGTGACCGTGTCCAAGACCAACTTCGGGACCGAGAACCGCGAGCTATCGATCGAGGTGGCGGAGACCAAGCCGCTGTTCTTCAAGCTCGAGCCCATCCCCGCCCACCTCAGCATTCGCACCCAGCCGACCGGTGCAGCGCTTTTTGTGCACGGCAACCGAACCCAGAATCCCTACATTCAAGATGTGCCGCCCGGCAGCTACGAAATCTACGCTGAGGCGTCCTACTATCAGTCCAAGCGCGAAACCATCACCTTGGGCCCCGGCGAAAGCCGCGAGGTCGAATTCCCGCTCACCTACGTGCAGCGATCCGGCCGGCCCGAGTTGATTGGGTTCTGGACCGGCATGGGCGCGATCGGCGGCGGGCTGGCTGTGCTTACCCAGGGGAATCCCAAGGACCAGAGTGCCCCGCTTATCGGCACTGTCTTTGGTGCTGGTATTCTGGCCGGGGGGCTCGGTCTTGGCGTGCTTTCCTCGACCACGTCGCTCGTGCCGAGCTACATTCGTGACAACCTCGCGCTGTTTCGCATCGGTGCCATGTGGATCGGAGATCTGGAGGGTGCCACGCTCGCGATGGGAGTCAGCCAAAGCTGGACCCCGACCTTTCTTGCCGGCGTCGGTGGGCTGACCGCTGGCGCTGTCGCGGGCTGGTGGCTCGACGAAAAAGCGCCCAACTACGGCCGTGTGGCTCTGATCCAGAGTGCGGCGCTGCTTGGTGCTTTGGCCGGCGCGGTTGCGGTGCCAGCCGGTGGATGGGCCCCGATTGATCCCAACAGGGTCGGCCACACTGCCACTCCAGACGAGAACAATCAGTATCGCACCGACCTCAAGCGACGCGTGGCTTGGGGGATGCTGGCGGGACTCAACACCGGCTTGGTGGCGGGGCTGGCCACGGCGTACCTGCCAGACCAGCGCAACTACGGACCGACCTGGCAACGAGTCATCATGGTCGACCTGGCGGGGCTTGCCGGGGCGGTTCTCTCAAGCGCGGTCGAGGTATGTTTGCGCACCCGAAATTGCGCCAACAAGGCCGGTGACCTAAACACACGTACCGCGCGATTCGCTCTGGTCGGCGCCGGCCTGGGCCTGTTTACCGGCTGGCTTCTCACCATGAACTACGACCAAGCCAACCAGTCGCGGCCGACCCGTCCTGCATTGTCGTTCTTGCCGATGCCAGGCGCAGTTCCAGTGCAGTCAATGACGGGAACCGCGGAATTGCTGCCGGGACTGCTGTCTCAGGGGCAGTTCTGAAGATCCAACCTGAGGTCAGAAGGTGTGGTTTTCCCCGCGGCGGATGTCGCGCCACGCACGCCAGCCGACCCAGGCGAACCCCAAGGCGATGAAGAAGCCCCGCTGCAGGTTGGTTCCATGTTCCGCGACCAGCCGGGTAAAATAGAATGGCAGCAACGAGTTGTCGGGCTGGGCCAGCACATCGGCGGTGCTGAAGAGGAGCAGGAAGGGCAGGATGGAAACGGCCAGCGTGACCACCAGTGCCTGCCGCCAGAATTCAGGCGCACGCGCGAAGAGGCCGGCCAGGACCAAGGCCAGGGCCGGAAAGGCGATGGCCAGATAGCGCGGGCCCGGTGTCGCCCCACCATGCCAGCCGCCGAAGCTGGCGTTCAGCCACAACAACAAAGCCAAACCGACAACGGCAAAGCCGGACGTCCGCTTGGTGAAGAGCCGTTGTGCGCGCGTCCAGCCGGATATGCGCCACAAGAGGAAGGGCAAGAGCAACAAGCAAAGCAGGACCCAAGGCTGCGTGTAAAGGAGACCGCGCTCCGGACTCCACAGAAGATTGAGCACAACGCTGGTTCTGGGAAATAGGCGCAAGACGCCCCATAAATTGGGGACGTACTGCGGCACATCGACGAAGCCCGGGTTCTGGAACTTGTTGGGCAGGGAGAAGAGGCCGCCGAAGCAGTAACGGTGGTAGGCCACGAAAACGGCGCCAGGAACGAGCCCGCCGAGCAGGAATCGACTGAGGACGCGCACTTTCCAACGCCGGAGATGCCACAGGGCCCACAGCAGAGGGAGTCCGAGCAAGGCCGCACCGTAGTCACAAAGGACAGCCAGTCCAAAGAAAAGTCCGACCCGAAACGGCAGGCCGCGGTGTAGGGCCAGGAGCATGGCCAGCACGAACATGGCGGCCATCCCGTGTCCAAAGTAGGTATTCATGAATAGACCCGCCGTATTGCCGAACAGCAGTGCCACGGCGGTGATGTGCAGGGCGGACAATGGTAGTCGCAGCGGTCGCAGAGCCGCCACCAAGAGCATGACGACCAGGCCGTAAGGCACCGCCTGGGTCGCGACCGAGAGAACGTGCAGGATGATGTTCCGATCTTCGACGCGCTTCCGGTCGCGCTCCTCGCGCGTGTTGGCCCCGCGGATCGAGAAGTGATCCATGAGCCGGAACAGTGGGTACCCGAGAATGGCCGGTCCCGGCGCCTTGTTCGAGTAGTAATGCCCGTCGGGCGTTCGCGCCCAGTCGATGGTGTGCTGGTAGTAGTTGTCAATGTGGAGGCTATGATCTTCGGCCATGGCGGCCATGGCCGCCCAGCGAGAATAGGTGTTGATGAAGCCGTCCACGTTGACCAAACACTGGATGGCAAGGAAGAGGAGAACCCAATCGCGGGCCGGATTGCGAACCAAGGAAGCGAACAATCCCGTCTTGGCGGCAGGGGAGACGACTTTCGGCCCGGCGGCGGTCGCGGGCACGCTCACAGCCACGGTCGTGGCGGTGGCGTCTTGATCTGCCTGCCTGCGAGATTCGCGCGATTCTGGTCCTGGCACGCGGCGCAGTCTACTCCATCGCCCGCCAAGCTAGTCACCCAAGCGTCATCTGGCACAGATGTACGCATCGGCGGAACGACGGTATAGTCGGGCGTGTCGTCAAATCCTGGCAGCAACCCTCTTTCGTCTCCCGATCCATGGAACTGGGTCGCCGACGACTACGTCGACATCAACGTTCCCTTGCTCGGGTTGTTTTCCGACGTCGCAGTTTCGCGCGCAGGGCTTGCGCCGCACATGCGCGCCGTGGACGTAGCAGCGGGACCGGGGACGCTGGCCTGCCGTGTGGCGCCGCACGTGAAGCAGGTCGACGCCATCGATTTTTCCCCCGAAATGGTGGCGCATTGCCAAGCGCGCGCACGGGCGCTCGGCTTGTCAAACCTGGTCACCCAACAGGGCGATGGACAATCGCTGCCTTATCCCGATCAGGTCTTTGATCTCGGCTTTTCCATGTTCGGTCTAATGTTCTTCCCTGACCGCGTGCAAGGGTTTCGCGAGCTTCACCGCGTGCTGGTGCCTGGCGGGCGCGCCTTCGTCACGGCCTGGGCGCCCGTCGAAAAGTCGACGTACATGCTGGCGCGCATGCAGGCCATGCGTGCGGCCGACCCCAACGCACCGTCGCCGGCCAACAACGTCCTGACCCTTGACGACCCCGACCGGTTCGCGCGGGAAATGGCGGCGGGCGGCTTCGTCGACGTCACGGTCGAGCCCGTGCTGCGCGAGCGCGAATTTGCGACCGCCGACGAGCTTTTCCACACCCTCACGCGCGGCAACGCTCCCTTCGAGCTGCTTCGTCGCAGCCTGGGCGAGGCAGACTGGCAGGCGCGCTTGCACGGAATTCGGAAACACCTTGCGGAAGGCATGGGTGCGTACCCGATCCGCTTGGGGCTGACCGCCTATCTTGGGCAGGGACGACGAGGCTAGAGCTTCGGTACGTGTAGCGTCTTGCTGACCATCAGGCTGCCTGAGAGGGCGAACAGCAGGACCAGCGGGTGAAGGCCAACCGGCCCGAGGGCAAGCACGCCAAACCACAGGGTGTCGCCGTGGCGGCCGGTCGCGGTGGCGACGGCGAGCACGGCCGCGAGTAGGACGCTGCTGGGGATCGGCGTACCTTCGAAGTATTTCACCTTGTCGCCTCCGGCGGACAGCATCTCGGCGGTGACGTTGAAGCGAGCCAGTCGGCTGACGCCGCAGGCGACGAAGTAAAGCAGCACGGCGATGTCGAGCGCGGTTTGCAGCCCGGCTGCGAAGCCGAGCGCCGCGGGAGCCACCCCGAAGGAAATGACGTCGGCCAGCGAGTCGAGCTCGCGACCGAGGATCGAATGCTGGTGACGAAAGCGGGCCACCCGTCCGTCGAGGGCGTCAAAGACCAGGGCGATGGGACACAGCAGGGCTGCAAGGTAGAAGAGCCCGCGTGCGCCGGATTGCACAAACGCCATCGCGGCGAAAACCGATCCGGTGCCGCAGGCGGCATTGCCGAGCGTGAGCACGTCCGCCAGATGGAACTCGCGGAACATCGAAAAGTGGCGCCGCGGTCCGTCGGTCATGATTTTCGGCTTCCGCTACTTTTTCGCGTCGTCGTTCATCAGCACGCGCACAGGTTTGATCTTCCAGATGTCTTCGCAGTACTCGCGGATGGCCCGATCCGACGAGAACTTGCCCATGCGCGCGGTGTTCAGAATCGACATGCGCGTCCACTGCTTCGTGTTCTTGTACGCCGCCGACACTTGGCTTTGGCAGTCGACGTAGGATGCGAAATCCGCGAACAGCATGAAGTCGTCGTGCTCGATCAGGTTCTTGATCAGTCCTTGGAAAAGGACGCGGTCGCCGCGAGAGAAAAAGCCCGAGCTCAGAAGCTCGATGGCCTCGTGAAGCTCGGCGTTTTCGTTGTAGATGTCGCGTGGGCGGTAGCCTTCGGCTTGCATCGTCGCCACCTGCTGGGCGGTCAGGCCGAACAAGAAGAAGTTCTCCTGGCCAACTTCTTCTCGGATTTCGATGTTGGCGCCGTCGAGCGTGCCGATGGTCAGGGCGCCGTTGAGCGCGAATTTCATGTTGCCGGTGCCGGAGGCTTCCTTGCCGGCGGTCGAGATCTGTTCCGACAGATCGGCGGCCGGATAGATGCGCTGGGCGTTCTTCACGTTGAGATCGGGCAGGAAGATGATGCGCAGGCGGTCGCGCATGTCGCGGTCATTGTTGATGACCTCGCCCACGCTGTGGATGAGCTTGATGATCAGCTTGGCGGTGTGGTAGCCGGGCGC
>PMLH01000186.1:0-2454 GCA_003159055.1 Myxococcales bacterium | reverse complement strand
CTTGACCTGCACGTCGAACATGGTTTCCGGTTCGAACTGCAGCCTGTTCTTCTCCCACGCACTGGCCGCCAGCGCGCGCTTGTTGTCGAGCTTGACCTTGCGCCACTTTTCCTGAAAGACGGCGTCGTCGGCGAGCTTCTCCAGGTCGCGCAACTTCATCAGGTCGGAAACCCATTTGTCGCCGATGGCCTCGGTGATGAGCGAGACCAGTCCTGGATTGGCCAGCATCAGGAACCGCCGGGGCGTGATCCCATTGGTCTTGTTGCTGAACTTCTCGGGCGAGAACTCGGCAAAGTCGCGCAGCACCGTCTCGCGCAACAGATCCGAGTGCAATTGGGCGACGCCGTTCACCGCGTGGCTGCCGATGGTGGCAAGGTTCGCCATGCGCACGCGCTTGTCGCCGCGCTCGTCGATGAGCGACATGCGCGCCAGGCGCCCGGTGTCGCCCGGGTAGCGCAGGCGGATCTCATTGAGGAAGCGCCGGTTGATTTCGAAGATGATCTCGACGTGGCGGGGCAGAAGTTTCTGCATCAGGGGCAGCGGCCAGGTCTCCAGCGCCTCCGGCATCAACGTGTGGTTGGTGTAGCTCAGGGTCTTGGTCGTGATTTCCCAGGCTGTCTCCCAGGGCATTTCCTTCTCGTCGACCAGGATGCGCATCAGCTCGGCCACGGTCAGCGATGGGTGTGTGTCGTTGAGCTGGACCGCGTACTTCTCGTGGAAGCGATCCATGGTGGTCTCGTGCTGCATGTAGATCCGGATCATGTCCTGCAGCGAGCACGAGACGAAGAAGTACTGCTGCTGCAGACGCAGGCGCTTGCCGGCTTCCGACTCGTCGTTCGGGTAGAGGATCTTGGTGATGTTCTCCGACAGCGCCTTTTCCTCGACCGCGCGGCGATAGTCGCCCACGTTGAAGGCCTGCAAGTCGAGTGAGGTATACGCCTGCGCCTGCCACAAACGCAGCATGTTGGCGGTGTTGGTGCGGTGGCCGAGAATCGGGGTGTCGTTGGGGAAGCCCTTGAGGACTTGGTCTGGCACCCAGCGGACTCTGTAGTGACCCTTGTCGTCGGCGTAGTGCTCGGTGCGTCCGCCGAAGCCGACCTGGAAGGCGATTTCGGGATGGGGGATTTCCCACGGGAAGCCGAGGTGCAGCCAGTGGTCCAAGACCTCGACCTGCCAGCCGTCTTTGATGGCTTGGTCGAAGATGCCGAATTCGTAGCGAATGCCGTAGCCGGTGGCGGGAATTTCGAGCGCGGCGAGCGAGTCGAGGTAGCACGCGGCGAGACGGCCGAGGCCGCCGTTGCCAAGGCCAGGCTCTTCCTCTTGCTCAAGCAGCTCGTCGAGCGAAAGCCCGAGCTGTTCCATGGCTTGCCGGGTCGGTTCCCAGATGCCGAGGCTGACCAGGTTGTTGCCGAGCTGCGGCCCGATGAGGAATTCCGCCGACAGATACGCAACGGTGCGGCTGGCCTGCGAGAAATAGGTGTGCGAGGTGTGGATCCAGCGGTGGAGCATCCGTGCCCTGACCGTGTACGACAGCGCCAAGTAGTTGTCGTTGGGCGTCGCCACCTCGGGGAACTTCGCCCGGTGGGTGAATAGGTTCTCCAGAAAGTCGCGCTTGATCGACTCGACGTCGAGCCCGAAGTGAATGTCCTTGCTGGAAGCAATGTCCGGTTTGGTGGGGTTCCTCATAGGGAGCCACATCTTAACGGACATCCGGGGCCTTGTCCCAGGAATGGGACAAGGCAGCGACCGTGGTTCGCCCTACGGGCTGGCAGCCGCAGCGTTCATCGGGTTCGGGAAGTTGCCGGTGAGGAACAGGATCGAGTACACGCCGAGCGATTCCTGGAAGTAGTGATCGTTTTGTACCGTGGTCGACACGGCCTCTTCCAATGCCTCGCGGCGGATGTCGCTGGTGGTTTTGTTGTCGTCGGTAAAGGCGCTGGCATAGGGACACATGGCCAGGTTCACCGTGTACGAGTTGTGGCCGTAGGCAGAGTCGCAGTTGGTCACGGTGCCGTCCGTCCCAAGCCGGTCGCAGATCTGGGAGAACCGATTCGCGTTCGGCTCCGGCGGATTGTTCTTGTAGAAGTTCGAGTAGAAATCCTGGATGTTGTCCATCTTTGCCTGAATGCGCGACTTTCCTGCGAAGTGCCGCGACGACTTTGCCTGGTTCTCCGGCAAGGCCGTGTTGTTGCCGAACCAGGCGGCATCAATGCCGAGGCGCCAGAGTGACCGACCCCATTCGTAGGGCTCTCCGCCGCCGGAAGTGCACGGCTGGTCAAGATGGCCCTGGTCACCCATCAGCCCCGGGTGCACGCCCTTCGCGTCGTAGCACCGTTCGACCAATTCCCAGGTCGACTCGGCGACCTTGTACCAGAAGTCGTGGTAGTTCTGGCCGTTCGTTGCCTGGGCGTCGGCACCCAGCTTGGCAGTCAGGAAGTCGCCGAACGCGCGGAA
>PMLH01000151.1 GCA_003159055.1 Myxococcales bacterium | reverse complement strand
CGCCGAGGCCCGTGGCAAGGAAAGCCCGATGTCCCTCGGTTTCAAAACGCGCCAGCAACTCGCCACCCGCCAGGACCGCACCAATGTCGGACGAGCCTTCCGGTCCGCCGAGCGTACCCCGACGCAGGGGAGCGCTGAGATCGAGGGCGACGCCAAAGTGCTGGCCCCACACGTGTTGAAGCGAGAGCCACGCCTGCAAAGCCGTGCTCGCACCCCCGGCACCGTAGAGGAAACCCACCCCAACCTGTGCCCCACTTTGGCCTGATGACTGGGGCAGAGCTACCGGGCTCGCAATCGCCGGCGAAAGCAAAGCCTGCTTCCTCGCCATGGTCGTCGACTGTTTCTCGCCCGCGGACAGAAGACTCGTGCGCAAGAGCTCGGCGGTTTGCAGGGCGATTAGATTGTGGTCGGGTCCTCCAGCTGTCTCGTCGACAATCACCTGCCGCAGCAACGATCGTCCGGAGGTCTCGTCTGCCATCCAAACTTCGACGCCTTTTCGGGACGGAAGCATTCGGATGGCGGCAACCGCACCCTCGGCCCGCGCATCAGCTTCAAGCGATCCCACTGGAGGCTGGACGGCAACCTCGAGGCCTAGCGAAGAGATTTCGGCCTTGATCCTGCCCACGAAGGGATCGCCCGGCTTGTCCACCAGCAAGAGAACGCGACGATGAACAGACGTCTCCACGGGGTCCGACCACGAAGGCATGGGAGAAAGGGCGACCCACGCCGCGGCAAGAGCCACTAAGAAGTACCTCCGGCTACTGCACCGGAACCATGAAACCCGTCGAATTTGCGTCACCTCGAAAGAATGCCTCGCGCTTCGGAAGCGTAAGGCCCTTCGGGGAACCGGCGCAAGTACTGTTGTGCCTCGGCGCGCGCGCCCAGCTGGTCGCCAGACCGCAACCTGGCTTCCATCAGACGACCGAAAGAATCTCCCATGAGCGGCCCACTGGGCTGCTCTCGCAAGTAGGTCTGGAACCAATTCGCCGCCGCGGCGTATTCGTGCTGCCTTTCGAAGGCGATCCGGCCCAGCGTGAATGCCGCCGTGCCGGCCTCCATCGAGCCTGGAAAACGCTGCCGCAGTACGCGTAACGCGGCGACCGCCCGTGCATAACGTCCGAAAAGGCGGCCCGCATCGGCGAGTGCGAGCAGCTCCTTCGCGGTGGCGATTTGGCAGACCCGCTCGAAGTTTCCGCGCTCGGCGGCGCGAAGCCCTTCTGACAACCGTCCTGCCGCAAGAGCCTCCCGCCAAGGAGCGCCTCGCGGCGCCTTGCCCACCAGTGCGACGGCATTCACCACCGGGTCTGGCGCTTGGACCTCGGGCGCGCTGCCCGTCCACGGCCGCGGTGCCTCCTCGGGCAAACACGACAATTCGATCCTCTCCCCAGCGGAAACCGTCCTTGGCGCCTTCTCGCAGCCGCCCGTGACCACCACCTGTCCCTCTTCCGTCGACAGGCTGAAGGTCCGGTCGCTGGCGTAGAACGCCATCTGGAACTTGGTGCCGGTGACCCTCACGCGATAGGGGCCAGCTTCAAAATCCCACCTCGTCTTCTCCGTCTTGCGATGAGCGATCGTCGCATCAATGGTGCCATCTTCAACCAAGACCCGCGCAGCACCCGTGTCGANNGCCCTCGTGGAGCACGACGGTACTTCCTTCGGAGAAGTGCAGTGGCGTGGCCCTGCCGTCCGCCGCCTCAATCACGTCGCCCAACTGGCCGGGACGAGCCTCTCCAACCTGGAAGGAAACCGGACGCGTCCATATCCCAAGCCCCGCCGCGCCGGCGGCGAATGATGCGGCAAGGACCAAGGGCCACCATCGACGGGCCATGGGCCGCAACGAACGTGGATACGTCGGGATGGCGTTGCGACGCGCCACCTCCTCAAGAAATACGATCCGCCCACGGCGAAGCTCCTCGCTCACGTCGGGCTCGGCCTCGAGAGCCTCACGAACGAATGTGCCGATACGCTTTAAGCTTTCTTCTGTGCATTCCATCTCGTCCCAGCCTCCAGCCACTGCGCAAGCGCGGGTTGCCGACGAGCGGCATCCAAGAAGCGCTTCTCGGCGCGAACGAGTCTGCGCTTGAGCGTGGCCAGCGATGTCTCACAAGCCTCGGCCCCTGCCGACAGGCTCATCCCGTGCAAGTAGCGAAGAACAAAAGCTATCCTCTGCTCGACTGGCATCTGATCCAGGACCGCGTAGACCTCATGCAAAGCCTCTCGAGCTTCCGACGACGGCTGCTCGATCTGCCACGTGCGAGTCTGCTCGGGCGAGAACAGCCGCAGCCAGCTTCGCCTGGTCCGCAGGCGAATCTGCGCACGCGCGACGAAAACCGCAATCGTGGTGAGCCAGCTGGCAAGCCGATCGACTTCACGCAGCCTCCCTATCTGGTCCAATGCTCTGATGAACACCTCCTGCAGCAGATCGGGAATGTCGTCGTCAGGCCCCAGCGTCGAACGAAGCGTCAGGCGAACGTGCGCGGCGTGGCGATCATAGAATGCAGCCGCCGCGCCCGGATGGCCGGCTCGCAGCGCTTGAACCAGCGCAGCGTCGTCTCCGACGAATGTTAGCGGCGTAAGCATCGCGACAAGTGGACCAGGTATTCACCGCGCCTAACTTCGTCGGGCTTTCCCGAGCAGAGTCTCACACGGCTTTTCAACCCATTCAGTCCACAGTGTCTACGACAGCCTGAAATCGGCTCAGATTTGAACCGAAGCGGCATTGTACCGAGACAGCGGCCGCAGGCTGCGCGTGGCGGGTTAGAGTCACGCCACCGTCGGAAGCGATGGCTCAGTCATCCGCCGCGTCAGGTGGTATTGCGTCTACCAATGCCCTAGTCTAGACACAACACCATGCGCCCCTCCCTCCGGGCATTCCTCTTCGCGGCGCTTGCGAGCGCGGCGCTCGGCCCGACTGCCTACCTCGGCCTGACCCAGGCCGGCCACTGGCAGGAAGTGCAACGACGGGACGCAGACAAGGAGCTGCGCTTTGCTGCGGAAGGGCTGGCGCGCACGCTTGGGCAAGCCCTCGACACCAACGTCCGCGAAATCATCGCGGTCGCCAATGCGGTCGGGCTGCAAGGCACGAAGGATCACGCCGTCTTGCAAGCGCTGCTCCACCAGTACTGTTCGACTTTCCCGTCGTGCCTCGGCGTCAACGTAAGCACATCCGACGGCGTCCCCATCGTCATGGAACCGTCAGACCATGCCGCAGCGAACATCGGTGATCGCAGCTATTTCCAGACCATGCTGCGAACCAAACGCGCGTCGGTTTCCGGCGTCGAGTTGGGAAGAATCGCGTGGGTTCCGACCATTCACGTTTGTGCGCCCGTG
>PMLH01000497.1 GCA_003159055.1 Myxococcales bacterium | reverse complement strand
GTAGCAGATACCGTGGCAACAATAGAGCCCAGCATAGCAATCGCACGTGGCGAGGCTGGAAGCGAAACAGGCGGAAATCGAGACGGTGCAAGCTAGTCATTGCAGGTGGGGTTCTTGGGCAGAAGGAGCCCAGGGCAGGTGGCCGTCTTGGTTTCAAGATCCCCCTCGACATCCACGAGCAGGCTTCCCGAGGTTGCGCAGTTGGTCTTCTCAAGGTCGATGATGGTCTCGTACTGGCCAAGCAGTGGCAGCGAGTTCGTGACGTCAAGGATCGTTTCTCCGGAGGTGGTCCTAAGCAGGATCGTCTTTGGGGTCCTGTCTTGCGGCACCCTGATACGCACGAGGATTTCGTTCGTGCCAGCTGGCGGCGAGGACTGCGACACCGAACACGCGAGCTTTTCCGACTGCCGTTGCTGAGCGATCACCACCTCGATCAAGGGCGAAAGCGGGCCAGGGTAGGCTTCGGCTGAACCACCGGGGAATCCCACTATGATTGCGACCAACAGCGCTCTTCGGCCCGCAGCGTTTCCCGTCATCATTCTCCACAGCTCTTCCATGAACTCCTCCCGTCACGGATTCGAGACCCTTTCTCGACCCGGGTCGTCCGTGCTCTCCAGGGCGAACGGTCCCGCCTACACACAGACGGCTACAGCAGCATTCGGGCCACGATGAGGCATGTCCAAGTCCGGGCAATTGCAGGCGAGGAAGGGGCCGGCGGACTGTCACCTTCGACCAAGATGACTGCCCGATTCCATCAATTTGACGGAGTGGAAAACGCCCCGGCAGGCCGACGATCGCCCCAAAACACCAATCCGAACCTTACCGGAAACCATGGTGCTCGCCTCGACCTTCGAACGGTCGGCATCCGCATCCGCGCCTACCCACGTAACACCCACTCAGTTCAATCGCGACAAGAAGCAGCAGTAGCAAGAGTTTTTTCATTTTGGCTCCCCGCCTTTCGGGTGAATGCATGGCTGGTGCCAGTCCGGTTGGTGCGATGCGGTTCCCCACGAGTGGTTCCCCCACGAGTGGTTCCCCCACGAGTGGTTCCAGAGTTTTCCCCACCACGAGTGGTTCCAGAGTTTTCCTGGACGAGAGCTTGCCTCGACTCTTTGAAGAATTCTTCCGCGAGAAGCGCGCCGAGACTCGCGACATCGACGGCAATGGCCTGGGGCTGGCCATCGTCAAGCGACTGGTCGAACGCGCCGGCGGCGAAATCGAAGCCGAGAGCACCCTCGGCACGGGCTCAGTCTTCCGCGTGCGGCTGGTCGCCGCTTAGAATGAGCCTCACTAATGGATCTCCTGCACAGCGCCGGCTACCCAGGGGGTGAAACGGCGCCGGTCATTGCCACTGAGGGACCAAGCTACAACCGCCACACTGGCTGTAGCAGATACCGTGGCAACAATACGGCCCAGCATAGCAATCGCACATGCAACCGAGGGATTCATTGTGCCCAGCCATCAAGGCTTTGAAATCGGCAAGGCACTGGTACGCGACACGTGAGTTCAGAGCGGATGTAGGGCAAATCGAAAGGCAGTTGCCATCGCAGGGAGCCCCTTCGGGTACCAACACACAGTCGGAGTCCACATTGCACGAGCTGTCGTATTGGCTAGCCGACATGCTGCAAGAGGGCCCAGCGGACGCCGCACCTGCGCCACCTGCACCACTCGATTGGGAAACGGATGCCGTGGAGCCTGCCGAGCCACCACTCGGCGAGTCGAGCGCGGTATTCGCTTCGCACCCCAGAAGGAGCAACACTCCAAGAGCCAACCGAAGGTTCGAGTGGTGTTCTATCATGAGCTGATTCCTGGGATCATGTGCGTGGACAAGAATCCGAGCCAATTTGGCGCTTCATACCAGTGCAGTTCCGACTGTGCATCGCAAGCGTGAGCAATACAAAGGCCAACTGAGATCGTGTTGCAATCGGCTTCTTGCCAATCCAAGCCGCCAACTGTTGTGCCGATGGCGCCAACTTCGTTGACCGCCGCGGCCCACCCGACGAGGAGTGTTTCCCAGCCGGGGAGTGTTTTTCCCCCGGGGAGTGGATCCTCCCCGGGGAAACCTGGCGGCACCAGCTCCCATGTGCTCGTGGTTACGCCTGGCGGCTCGCGGTCGTGCTACCGTAACGGCGAGGTCTGAATGCCAATCGGTGACCGCAGTAGACTCGTCCTCTTCTCGATGCGAAGCCTGATGTTATCCGCAGCCGTCTGCTGTGGCGCAGTTGCGGGGCTCGCAGGCTGCACGGACCCTCTTCCAGGGAGCACACACAGAACTGGCGGTGCGACGAGCGTTGGTGGTGCGATGGCAACCGGCGGGCGCGCGGGCTCAGGCGGTGCAGCTGCCTCGGGTGGTGTTTCCGGAGCGGGGGGCAGCAGCCGGACGATAGGCAGCGGCGGCGTGCAGGCAACAGGTGGCGAGATAGGCCACGGTGGAGCGCTCTCTGCTGGCGGCATTTTCGGAACGGGGGGCGCGTCCGTTGGAGGCTCACGTGCAGGCGGAGCTTCGGGCGCTACCGGTGGTGCGAGCGGAGGTACGTCGGGGACAGATCCATGCGCCGCGCTTGCTTATGACTTCTGTGTCGCGAAATGCCTCGATGAGTATGGGTTGTCCGGCAATGCGTTGTGTACCAACGGTGCCTGGAGCTGCCGCTCGGGCTATGTCCTCGCCAGCAGTTGTCCCATCGGCGCGTGTGGCGTGACACCCGATGCGTGTTGCGACGAAACGACGGGGATTGTGACCAAGAATCCTTGCGCCACCAACGGATTCCGTGCCCCGTGTCCCAGCGGCGACCACGAAACGTACCAGGGACAGGCCTGGTGCATTCCCAAAGCTCTTACGGGCGTCACCTGTTTCTCGCTCGACAGTCAACCCTGCACCGAACCCGCCGTGGGTTGCAGTGACACGAGTGGGGGCATCGTAACCTGCGGGTGCGGTTGGTCTGGCTCCGACGCGTCGACAGGAACTTGGTATTGCGATTTTTTCTTCGGACCGTGAACCGGCCGATCCCAGCCTGGCTAGAAGGAAGCTCCGCACATGGGCGAAACAAGCCCGCTTCTCTGCATGCGTGACCAAGGCTCGCGCCGACGGCGACGGACTTCGTAACATTTGCGTAAACCCGGGTGAAATCGTTGGCCGGCTGAAACCGTTTCTCGAAGCACGCCATCCAAGGGGGCATTGCGCGCGATGGCTAGCGACCGGCGTGGGTGACGACTTGAAGGTTTGCTTCGCACGACGCGACCGTCGCGTGAGTCGGCAGTAACTGGCAATCCGCGGGAAGCGCCGCGGTTGGAAAGGGAGACGGAGAATGACCAAGATTCACGGGATACTGGCAAGCTTGAAGCCTATGGCCTGGGCTCCTATATCGCGAATTCCTTCACCCACTGCAACGACTGCCACACCCATCCGGACCGCACGTCGGACTCCTCGCATATCAACACGCCCGACTTCCTGACCGGCGGGACGGTGTTCAAGGTGCCGCCACCCCTGCAACCGGTGCTCAAGCAGGTGCGCGCGATGAGCGCCAATCTCAAGGGCGCCCAGCATGGCTTCTTCGGCGAATCTACCGCCACCTACGAGACCTTCCGCGCGATTATCAAGACAGGTACCCACGCGGACGAAACGCCCGCCAGGCCGCTCGGGTTCCCCATGGTGCTCGTGGCAGCGAATCTGGCGAACCTCCTCGAGAACGACCTGTTCTCGGTCTATACGTACGTGCACAATCTGCCCACCACGTCCGGCCCATCGGATGTGGACCATCAGACCTACGCTCGGCTGTGCGCGGTCGACTCTGATTGCATGACCGGCGAAACCTGCGCAACGGCGACCCAAGAGTGCGTCGGCGGCCCGTGCAGCAGCGACGTGGACTGTGGCGCCTGCCAGACGTGCGGCGCTGGGAAATGCCAGGCACCCGCGGCGGGCTCCGTCTGCATCGCCACATCCCAGTAGACCTTGCGCAAGTTGAAGGGTTGAGGGGGACCGTTCATACGCAGCCTGCACGCATGCGGTGCAGGCAGAAGGGGTTGCTGTAGATGGTGCCGGTGGTCCAGTAGGCCATGGTCGTGCAGCCCGCGCGACACAGCGGCCCGACCCGGCAGCGGCCGCAGGCGCCGGCAAGCTTGCTGGCATCGAATCGCGTGCTGTAGGCGAAACGTTCCGCGTCTTGCCAAATCGTGGTGAGCGATTCGTCGTGCAGGTCGCCGGCATCGAACTCGGGCGGCAGCAAGGAACAGCCGCGCACGCGTCCGTCGTAGGTGATGGCGACTGCTTGAATGCCCGCTTGGCAGCCGGTCCACAGCGCGGGGGCGTCTGGCGCTCCACGAAATCCCAGCTCGCGCTCGGTGTAGTAGCCGATGGTGTCGCTGGCGTCGATGCGTGGCGCTTTTCCGTCGGCGCGCGCCTTGACCAGGAAGGCCGTCAGGGCTTCGAGGTCGCTGGTTGCGATGACTTGGGCTGGTCCCAGCGCGCGGCCCATGGGAATCACCAGCTGAATCTGCCAGCGCTTGACGCCGAGGCTCTCAAGAAAATCCCGCAGCACCGGAAGCTCGGCCAAGTTCTGTCGGCAGACTGCGGTGATGACGACGGTTTCGAGGCGGGGCAGGGAACGTTCGATGGCGGCAACGGCTTCCTTCCACGGGGACGGGCCTTTCCCTGGACGCAGGCGAATCCTGTCGTGGGTCGCTTGCATTCCGTCGAGCGAAAGGCCCACCGCCGCCACGCCGACCTCGATTGCGCGGCCCATGCGATACTCGTCAAGGAGGGTTCCGTTGCTGATGATCGCGACGCGCAGCCCTGCAGCCACATAATCTGCGCACAGACCATCCCACTCGGGGTGCAGCAGCGGCTCGCCGCCAGTGACCTCGACGTGGCGACAGCCCAGCTCAGCAAGCTCTCGCGCGAGTGCGCGGAATTGCTCGCGCGATAGCTCGCGCGGCGACTCGTCACCCGAGTTGTTTCCGCAGTGAACACAGCGGAGGTTGCATCGTCGAGTGATCTCAAGAATGCACGTGCGCGGCGTGCGCGGCACACGGTCAAGCGGATGCGCTCTCACACGAAACGGACCCCGTAGTAGATCATGACCGGGCGACAGATGAAGGCGCTGGGATCGAAATCGTTCGGCGCCATCCAGCAACCATTCTCCACGAAGCAGGACAGGTCGGCTTCGACGTTGTTGCAATTCTGTCCTGCGAGAGCCTGGACCATTCCGGTCGTCCAGGATGCGCGCATGGTCGACAGGCAATTGAGTACCGCTGTTTGATTCACGTCGGGAACATTGCAGGCTGTCATGATGTCCTGGATGGTCACCTGGCCACCGTCGATGGAACTTGGCGCGAAGACATCGGGCAGCACGTCCTTCCGCGGGGCGGCATCCAGGATGATGATCGGTGGCAGGACAAACCCGGCATCGGAAGTCGACTCTCCGTCCTTGGAATCCTCGCCTTTGGCGTCATTTTCGCCTGGCACACTCGCGGCGTCGGATGGCGTGCGTCCGTGCAGAGGCGACTCGTCGCAACCCACGGTCGTCGCGCCACCCAAGAGCAGAAGCAACCCAAGCGCGGGCGCAGAAAGGGCGGATGCCAAGCGACGAAAGGTCGAAGGCTCGCCCGATTGGCTTTCCAGTGCGGCGCGAATCTCGTCGATCAGCGTCTGATAGCGATCGCCGTCGAGCAATTCGTTGTCGACCACCGTTCCAGGCGCGGCGTCTTGCCTGGTCTTCAGATCGCGCGCCAGGTCTTCCAGCACGACCCGCAGGGACGTCCAAAAGAGCTGGCATTGGTGCCGAGCGACCAACGTGCTATGAAGCGCCGCCAGGGTCTCCTCCGTGGTGGCCCACGGTCTCACCTTCATGCCGGACATCTCAATCAGGAACGACCGAATTCGCTGAATGGCAGAAGGAATCAGCAGATTTTCCATGCCGGCAATTCTCCATCGTGAGTCAATATGGATCTGGTCAGCCCAATCAAGGTAGGCCGACGAGATTCCTTTGGCAAGCGCGCCCTCCGTCGAGCGGGCTTCCATTTCTCTGCGTCCAGTCACTGTTCCATCAGAGACCTGCCATGAGTGCCGCATGTCCTTCAGGAACGTCTGGCGGCAGTGCTGACTTTGGCCCGGTCACTGGCAGACAGAAAGACCGCAGCGCAGCGCGCATTCGGCAGTCCACGGGCGGTTTAGTCTTGACCTCGGCCAGTCGATGCTGCGGCGGGGTCCATGACCACACCGGATGTCGCGATTTCCAATCTTCCACGCGTAGGGCAGATACCTACTTGCGACAGTGGTGCGGTTGGGATAGACGCTGCATCGTTTTCAACCTGCCCGTGCAACCATGACACAAACCATTGCCGCACCGACTGCGACTGACCTGGCGCCGCTTCGCGACTTGCTCGCCAATTGGGTCGACCTTAAGCCGCGTAACCTGATCGCCGTTTTGCAGAAGGCGCAAGAGCTCTACGGGTATCTGGCCACCGACGTTCTCGACTACGTCGCGGATGCAATGCACATCGCGGAAGCCCGTGTCTACGGCGTCGCGACCTTCTACTCGCAATTCCGGCTCAAGGCGCAGGGCGAGCACGTGATCCAGGTCTGCAACGGGACCGCGTGCAACGTGAAGGGATCGGAAGATTTGCTGGGCGAATTGGTCGCCGTCCTCGGCATCCAGGCCGGGGACACCACGCCCGACGGCAAAGTAACCTTGGAAAAGGTGAACTGCGTCGGGGCCTGCGGCGTGGCGCCCGCGATTGTCGTCGACGGCGAGGTTCACGGCCGCGTCACGCCGAAGATGGTGGGTAAGCTTGCGCGGAAACTGTTGACGATGCCCAAGCCCGTTGCCGTGCGCAAGCCGGCGGCAACGGAGAAGGCGCGCGGTCGCACCTTCCTCGAACGTTGCTGCGACAAGTGCAAGACGCGACCGGGCACGCCATGCCCCAATTTCTTGCTCTGCCGCATGGAGGGACTGTCCTGCCACGACGACGAGCAGTGCGTGAAGTTTCGCGAGGAGCTGCACAGCCTGGCCGAGCACAGCTCGCCGCAGTTCATCGCCACGGCCTTCCTTTGCAAAGGGCTGACTTGTGACGCCAGCGATGAGCCGTCGGTCTACAAGGCATTTCTGAGCGAGCTCAAGAAGCGCGGGCTTTCCGGCAAGGTCGACTTCATCGAGACCGGTTGCCAGGGGCTTTGCGAAGTCGGCCCCATCGTCCAGCTGCTGCCTTTGGAAGCCTTTTACTGTCGGGTGAAGCCGACCGATGTGGCCGAGATTGTGGAGAAGCACATCCTGGGCGGGCAGGTCGTCGAGCGGCTGCTGTATGCGCCCGGACACGTCACCGAGGCGTCGATCCCGTTTTACAGCAAGCAAGTCCGTCGCGTGCTCTCCAACACCGGAAAGATAGACCCGGAGAACATCGACGAATACATCGCGCGCGACGGGTACAAGGCGCTGTACAAGGCGTTCAAGGAGATGACGCCCGATCAGGTGATCGCTGACGTGCTCGCCGCGGGGCTGCGCGGTCGCGGCGGCGGCGGCTTCCCGACCGGCAAGAAGTGGCAGATCGCGCGCGCGCAGGCGGATGCGACTCGCTTCATCATCTGCAACGCCGACGAGGGCGATCCTGGCGCATTCATGGATCGCAGTCTTCTCGAAGGCGACCCACACCGCGTGCTGGAAGGCATCCTGCTTGCGGCCTACGCCATCGGCGCCGAGCACGCGTTCATTTACTGCCGCGCGGAGTATCCGCTGGCGATTCGCCGTCTGGAAATCGCCATGGCGCAGGCCCGCCTCTACGGTCTGGTGGGCCCGAATATTCTCGGCACAGGCAAGAACCTGCACGTGGAAATTGTCCAGGGCGCTGGCGCGTTCGTGTGCGGTGAAGAGACCGCGATGATCTCCAGCATCGAAGGCAAGCGCGGCATGGCCCGCAACAAGCCGCCTTACCCGGCCCAGCATGGCTTTTCCGGGCACCCAACCTGCGTCAACAACGTCGAGACCTTCGCCAACGTTCCGCTGATCCTCAGCAAGGGCGTGGAATGGTTCCGCAGTGTCGGTACCGACAAGAATACCGGCACCAAGATCTTCTCGCTCTCGGGCAAGATCAAGAACACTGGGCTGGTCGAGGTGCCGATGGGCATCACGCTGCGCGA
>PMLH01000567.1:3060-3263 GCA_003159055.1 Myxococcales bacterium | reverse complement strand
TGAGATGACTCGTTCACGACAACTGCCAGATCGAGCGGGCGGCTATGCCTATCGCTCCTCCGTCTCCTCCGCTCGTCCGGCAACGGACTATACAGCGCGGATCATGGCCCATTGCGACGGCCTTGCGACCCATCTGGAAGCAGGGTGGATCCTCTGGCAGAGCAATTTCCGGCACACCACGGATCCCTTCGAATTGATGCGAG
>PMLH01000567.1:0-2955 GCA_003159055.1 Myxococcales bacterium | reverse complement strand
GCCGTGGGTGGGCTGACTGGCAACGAACGACTCAAAAGGGAGGGCGAAATCGACGAACGCGCGGGCCATGTCGACGGGGCGGTGGCGGATGTTAAGCATGCTTTGAAGAACGCCACGCATGCACTCAAGGAGGCTGCGAAGTAGGCGCCTGTCCTGGAGCTGTCGTGTCTGTCGGTTGGGGACATCCGCGCAAGCTAAGCACCTTTCGAGCTAACCTCCGCAAGCGAGCAACTTCATGGACTGGCGCAACGCAGGAAGGCTTGAGGATTCATTTTGTTCGACCAATATGATGTGCAGTCACCATCAATTCGATTGGCTACACCGGAGGCCATGGTCATCCTGACCCAGGACTGGCGGGCTCTGAAACGCAAGCACTGGAACTTGCTTATCAATCCACGATGGCCCGAATGCTGCGTTCGTCATGGACCAGTACCGGGAAGCACGTCATGGGGCGACTTCCGAACGGCGAGGCGCCGACCAACATTCGAGAAAGGCAAGAACATGCTTTGGACAATTGCTGTGATTCTGTTCGTTCTTTGGGCACTTGGATTTGCCACCTCCTACACCATGGGAGGCTTGGTCCACATTCTCCTCATTTTGGCGGTCGTGGCAGTTGTCGTCCGCCTGGTCCAGGGTCGAAGAGCCCTACCGTGAAAGGCTGATGAAGACCGAAGTCACGGACCAAATGTTCAAGGCGAAGGTCACCACACTGGAGAAGATTGACCTTTTCCCGGCGTTGGAGAAAGCCCTAGGCGACGCGTCCGAAGATCTCTGTTCGAAGATGAGGCTCGTTTCGAAGAGACTACAAAGGTGGGTATGAACGAGCTGTGCGGAAAGATAGTTCAGCAGTGACTTCAGCAAACGCTGCAGAGGTCGACTCGCGTTGATAACTGTCTAGTCGACCAGCGGGCATCCCACAGCAGAGACTGAAATGTCAGTGAGCGTACTTGACCGTCTCCGTCACCTGATGAGGGACGGTGGGACGCGATGGGGTGGACTATGCCCCGTGTGCCAGACACGCCCTTGCCGACCCGTCCCCGGCTCCCTCCTCAGCATCGCGGTGCCCACGGTGGCGTATCAGTGGGAGTTTCGGCCGGGGCGGAAAGGGTTCTCTGACACAGACAAACCTGCTTCGAATGACTTAGGCTCCCGCAGTGCCTTTCCGAGGTACGCGGCCCGGAGCCGGCGGGGGGCTGCGTTCACTCTTCTGTTGACCGCGGGCGCGGCGGTCGGGCCTGCCTGCGCATCATCGCCCCCCAAGAGCGAGGCGCCCGTCATTCACTCGCTCGACTTCGCCGGAAACAAGAACATTCCTTCGAGGCACATCGAGGAGAAGATCCTGACCAGCCCGACCGGGTGGTGGCCTTTCGCCAGTAAGCAGCGCTTCGATCCCATCGCGTGGGAGAGCGATCTGGCACGCATCGAACGCCTCTACGAGACGCGCGGCTATTACCGGGCCGAGGTGGTGAAGGACGAGGTGATCCCTCGCCCGTCCGGGCAGGTCGCGCTCAAGGTGACCATCAACGAAGGTCAGCCGACCCGCATCAGCAAGGTCCAGCTGGACGGGCTCGGCGAGCTCAGCGCCGACGACCGGGCCAAGGTGCAGAGGAATCTGCCGCTACACCAGGGCGCCATCTTTCTCGAGGCCGAGTGGGACGAGGCCAAGGCCCAGATCCACGACCGGCTGCGCGCACTCGGCTATGCCACGGTTGCCGTCGAGGGGCGAGCCGACATCGACGTCGACACCCACACCACGGCGCTGGACATCGTCGCGCGACCGGGCGCGCGCTACCGATTTGGCTACGTTCGCGTCATCGCCCCGCCGACCGCACGGATCCCAGTGGCCGGGATCTGGGAGCAGGCGCGGCTGGCCATCCCGGAGGGCACAATCTTCAGCGACGACGCGATCGAGGAGGCGCAGCGCCGCGTCTTCGCGATGGGCGTCTTCGCGACCGTCAAGGTCACCTCCGGCGAGCCCGACCCGCGGACCGCGCGCGTGCCGATCCTGGTCGACGTGCAGGAGGCGCCCTTCCGCTCGCTGCGCCTCGGCGGCGGCATCCGCCTCGACGAGATCCGCAACGAGGCGCGCCTTCTGTCCGAATGGACCGACCGCGACTTCCTGGGCGGCATGCGCAAGCTGACCGCCCACCTGGAAGTCGGCTGGGCCTTTCTGCCCAACGTCTACGCGGTGGCGACCAACGAGCTGTCGGAAGGCCCGCGCAACGGACCGATCGCGCGGACCAGCCTGACCTTCGAGCAACCGCGCCTGCTCGGCCGGCCTTCCCTGCGCGAACGGAGCTCCATCGAGGTCGAGCGGACGCTGGAGCTGACCTACGATGCCGTCAGCACGCGCCTCGCCAATGGCGTGATCTGGCAGCCGCGCTCGTCGCTGTCGATCTTCCTCGCCTATCATGTGGAGGTCGACTACCTCAACGGCTCGCCCATCAACAGCGCCGCCACCGCGCCGCTGACTCTCGGCTGCAACACCACCAGCGACAACTGCCTGGTGCTGCTCTCCTACATCGAGGAGCTGATCACCTGGGACCGGCGCGACAACCTGCTCGAGCCGCGGCGGGGCTTTTACGCCAGCCTCTCTCTGCAGCAGGGCGGCGGCCCGCTCGGCGGGGACTTCACCTACCTGCGCGCGCTTTCCGAGGTGCGCGGCTACGTCAGCTTCGGCGAGGAGAAGAGCCTGACCCTCTCGGCTCGGCTGCGCGCGGGCGATCTCTGGCCGTCGTCGGGCGATCCCGATTCGAGCGCCGTCGTCACCCGCTTTTACGCGGGAGGCGCGATGTCGATGCGCGGCTTCAACGACCGCCGGCTCTCGCCGCTGCTGGAGGCGCCGGCGCCCGCCGCGCCCGGCGTGGCGCCGACCACGCTGACCCTGCCGATCGGCGGCAATGGCCTCATCGACGGCAGCGTCGAGATCCGCTACTCGCTGACCAGGAACCTGCG
>PMLH01000272.1:755-2744 GCA_003159055.1 Myxococcales bacterium | reverse complement strand
CCACTCGACCATCAGGAAGATGGCGAGGCGAAAGCCCGAGTACTCGGCATGGTATCCGGCCACCAGCTCGGATTCGGCTTCAGGCAAATCGAACGGCGTGCGGTTACCTTCGGCCAGCGAGCTGGTCACGGAGATGAAGAACGCAACGAACGCGGCCGGATTGCGAAACACGAACCAGTCCCAAGGCAGGCCACCTTGCGCGCGAACGATGCCCTGCATGGACAGCGTGCCCGCCATCAGAACCGGCACCATCAAGGAAATGCCGGCGGGGATTTCATACGACAACACCTGCGCAGCGCCGCGGATGCCGCCGAACAGCGCCCATTTTGAATTTGAAGCCCAGCCCGACACCAGAATACCGACGACCACGAAGGCGGTCACCGCGGTGACGTAGAACACGCCGACGTTCATGTCGGTGACCACCGCGCTTTCACCGAAGGGCAGCACAACGAACGGCAACAGCAGACCGACCATCGAGAAGTACGGTGCGGCCCGGAAAAGCAGATTGTCGGCGGACTCCGGGATGGTGTCCTCCTTGAGGACCATCTTCACCGCGTCGGCAACCCAAGCCAGGAAACCAGCTGCACTGGTGCGGTTCGGGCCGATGCGGCTCTGCATGCGGCCGGCGATGCGACGCTCGACCCAGGTCGACACCCCGCCGAAAATCGCGGTGAAATTGACCGCGATGAACGCGACCAGCAGCAGGAAGCCGGTGTAGACAAGGTTGCGATACGGCGAGCCCGCCAGGTCAAAGCCCAGCCATTGCTGCGCCATCGCGTTCAGACGCTCGGGCGTATTAAGCGGAAAAATCGCCAGCGCCGCGACGTAAAGCCCCATCGGCACGCCGAACGCCATGAACAAGCTGGCCAGGATAGCCAGCCGTGGATAGCGCCGGGTCAGCGAAGTGGAATCGAGTCCAAGCGTAATCTTCACCGGTCAACCTCCGGGGCAACGACGTCGAGCGAGGCGATGACGGCGATGAGGTCGGCCACCATGATCCCGTGCGAAAGCTCCTCGACGATTCCCATCGCCATGAAGCTGCCGGTGCGCACGCGCAGGCGGTACGCCTTTTCCGAACCGTCGGAAACCACGTAGTACAGCATCTCGCCGCGCGCCGATTCCACCCGGCCCACCGCCTCGCCAGCCTCGGGCTTCAGCTTGCGCGCGACCTTGGCCTGGATGTCGCCCTCGGGCAGCTTGGCCAGGGCCTGGCGAACGATCTTCGACGATTCGACCATTTCGAGCACGCGCACGTAGAAGCGATCCCAGCAATCGCCGACGGTGCCGACCTTGCCCGTGCCGACGGGAATCTCGAACGCGAAGTCGGGATACGCGCCGTAGGGCATGTCGCGACGGATGTCCCACTTCACGCCCGAGCCGCGCAGGTTGGGCCCCGCCAAGCCGTAGTCGATGGCCTTCGCGCGCGTGATGACGCCCACGTTGGCCAAGCGCTTGACGAAGATCTTGTTGAAGGTGATCAGGCGATCCCATTCCTGGATGTAGCTGTCCAGGTGGTCGAGAAAGCGCAGCACCTTGTCGGCCCAGCCCGCCGGGATATCGAAGGCGACGCCGCCCACGCGATGGAAATTGAAGGTCAGGCGCGCGCCGCAGAGCTCTTCCAGCAAATCGTTGATCGACTCGCGCTCGCGCAAGGCGTGGGTCAGCGGCGTGGCGGCCCCGATGTCCTGGGCCATGGTGCCGACGGAGATGAAGTGGTTGGAAATTCGGCACAGCTCGCCCGCGATGGCGCGGATGTAGTTCGCCCGCAGCGGCGCCTCGACCCCGAGCAACCGCTCCACGGCCAGCGCATACCCTTCGTTGGCGAACATCGCCGCGAGATAGTCGATGCGGTCGGTGAACGGCATGTAGCCCGCGTAGGTCACCAGCTCGCCGATCTTCTCCAGCCCTCGGTGAAGATAGCCGATGTCCGGCACCGAGCGCCGAATCACCTCGCCATTGGTCTGCGTGACGAAGTTGATGACCCCGTGG
>PMLH01000272.1:0-746 GCA_003159055.1 Myxococcales bacterium | reverse complement strand
CGGAGCCGGAACCGGAGCCGGAGCCGGAACCGGGACCGTCGTGGCCGTGGTCGTGGCCGTGGTCGTGGCCGTGGCCGTGGTCGAACTCGCAGCCGCAGCAGCCGCAGCCGCCGCAGCCGCAGCCGCCGCCGCAGCGATCGCCTTTCTCTTCTCGTCCGTCACCTTCGTCAACTGCACCAGCGGGTCTGGCCTCACATTCTCAATCCCATGAAACCCGCCCGCCTCCTGATAGTCCTTGCGCAGCGGATACCCCACCCAGTCATCCGGCAGCAGAATCCGCCGCAGATCCGAATGCCCGACAAACGTCACCCCGAACAGATCGTAAATCTCACGCTCCAGCCACGTCGCCGCCTTCCACACCCCCTCCACCGTCGCAATCGACGGGGCCTCGCGGTTGGTCTCGACCTTCAGCACCAGGCCATGCCGGTGCACGAACGAATAAAGGTGGAACACCACCTCGATCACCTTGCGCGCTGGCCAATCCACCGCCGTGATGTCCTGGCAGTAGTCGAACTCCAACCCGGTCGTGTCTTTCAAGAAACGGCAAACCTCGACGATCTTCTCGCCCTTCACCACGACGAACTTGTCGCCCTTGGTCTCGGACAGCCCGGTGCCCGCCTCGCCGAACTGGGTCTTGAGTTGCGTGCAGGCTTCCTCTTGCGTCATCTCATCGGGCCTTTGTCGAGGGAATCATCATCGGCGCATTCGGGTCGACCCGCCCAGGCCGCATCTTGGTCTTCCAGCGC
>PMLH01000608.1 GCA_003159055.1 Myxococcales bacterium | reverse complement strand
TCGGCCTCTCGGCCACCTCTCCAAGGTTGCTAGGTACTACTTGAGATCGCGGCGGATCTCAAGTCTTGGTTGCGGGATGAGGAGGAGAAGGGATTCGAACCCTTGGTGCCTTTGGGGCACTACGGTTTTCAAGACCGTCGCCTTCGACCACTCGGCCACTCCTCCAAGTGGGCCGCCTTTTTACAACATTTGCGCCCAGGATGCTCAGAACAAGGTGAATGCCCCGGGTGTCGACCGACGTCGTTCTCTTCAGGCCTGCCGCGGTCAGTCGCCCACGTGGATCTTCATATCGTAGGGATGGGCGTGACTCTCGCCGCGCTCAACCCAATCCCGCAAGCTCATGAGGAAGATGGCCCACTTGGTGCTGCAGTGGTGCATGAACTCGACGGGCTCTTTCCAGCCGGCATGGCTGAAGAGAACGAAGATCTGGCCATCCTTCGCCAGCAGGCGAAAGGTCACGTCGGTTCCGAGCCATTCCTCGGGTCCCCCGACGCACTTCCAGCGAACGACGACGTTCGGCCTCGATTCGATTACCTGCATGTCGAAGCCACCGCCGTCCGGCATGAAGTGGATGGTGCCACCTGGGCGGGGGTCACCCGTGGTGCCGATAATCCACCAGTGCGACAAACCCTCCAGGGTGGCCAGGGCCTCGTAGACTTTGTCGGCGGTGCTTGCGATCCCCACGCGATGAAGAATGTCGGGCATGATGTCTCCTTCCCTTTCGGCAACCCGACCTCGGACGTCAGGATGCCTCGGGCGTGTTGGATGCTACTCGCTTGAGAGTGGCTACCGCCGCAGGCGGCAGGCGGAGGTCGAGATGACCGCCTCGGCGGGCACGGGGGCCGGCGGCGGAACCGAGCTGGCGACGGGGATGCGCGGATCGGGGCCGCGGCGGTCGACGCCGCGTCGGTCAATGGGAATTCGCCAGTCGACCGCGACCGAGGGTTCCTTGAGGAATTCGCTCGGGTCGTCGAGGGCGAGTGCGGCGCGAAGCACGTCGTCCATGTGCCCCACGGCGACCAGGCGCAAGGTCTTGAGCACGCGCTTCGGGATGTCGCGCAGGTCCTTTGCGTTGTCTTTGGGAAAAATCACGGTCGAGATGCCGCCGCGGTGGGCGGCGAGAATCTTCTCCTTGAGGCCGCCGATCGGCAGCACGCGCCCGCGCAAGGTAATTTCGCCAGTCATCGCGACGTCACGTCGGACTTTGGCGCGCAACAGGGCCGACACCATCCCCGTACACAGCGTGATGCCCGCCGACGGACCATCTTTGGGAATCGCCCCCTCAGGCAGGTGAACGTGGATGTCAGCGCGCGAATAGAAATCGCGGTCGATCCCCAGCGACGGCGCCCGCGAGCGAATGTAGCTGATCGCCGCCTGTGCTGATTCCTGCATCACATCGCCAAGTTGGCCGGTGAGCACCAGCTTGCCCTTGCCCGCCACGATCGACACCTCGGTCATCAGCAGGTCGCCGCCGTGCGAAGTGACCGCCAAGCCATTGCACACGCCGATCTCGTCGGCGTCCTGCTGTTGCCCCACGCGGAAGCGCTGCGGACCCAGGTACTTGAGCAACCGCTTGGGGGTGACTTTCCAAGCCGTGTTGCTACGGTCGGCCAGGTACTCGCGCGCGATCTTTCGGCAAACCGACGCGATTTCGCGTTCCAGGCTGCGCACGCCGGCTTCCTTGGTGTAGCCCTGGATGAGTGAGCGCAGGGTTTCCTCCGGCAGCGCGATGTCGAGCTCGGAAATGCCGTGCTCGCGCGTCTGCTTGGGAACCAGGTATTGCGTGGCAATGGCCAGCTTCTCGAATTCCGTGTAGCCGGCGATCTGCACGATTTCCATGCGATCCTGCAACGGCACAGGAATGCCCTGCATGTAGTTCGCCGTGGTGATGAACATGATGTCGGACAGGTCGTAGTCGAGATCCAGGTAGTGGTCACAGAAGCTGTTGTTCTGCTCGGGATCCAGGACTTCCAGCAAGGCGGCGGCCGGGTCACCACGGAAATCCGCCGACATCTTGTCAACCTCGTCGAGCAGGAAGACCGGATTGGTGCTGCCCGCCTTCTTGAGCGACTGGATGATCTTGCCCGGCAGCGCGCCGATGTACGTTCTGCGGTGGCCACGAATCTCCGCCTCGTCGCGAACCCCGCCCAGCGCCAGACGCACGAAACTGCGGCCGGTGGCGCTGGCGATCGAGCGCGCGAGAGAGGTCTTGCCGACGCCAGGCGGTCCCACCAGGCACAAGATCGGGCCCTTCTGTTTCTTCACCAGAGCCTGCACGGCCAGGTATTCGAGGATGCGTTCCTTGACCTTGTGCAAGCCGAAGTGGTCCCGGTCGAGCACGCGCTCGGCCTCGGCCACGTCGAGTCGGTCCTCGGTGCGCACGCCCCACGGCAACGCCAAAATCCAATCGATGTAGCCGCGTACCACCGCCGCTTCCGCCGACATGGGCGCCATCAAGCGCAGCTTCTTGATTTCCTTGCGGACCTTCGCGGCCGCCTCGGCGGAAAGCTTGACCTCGGCCGCCTTCTCTTCCAGCTCGGAAAGCTCGTTTTTCAGCTCGTCGCGCTCCCCATCCTTGCCAGCCAGCGACGGATCGCCGAGCAACGGCTCGTCGCGGCGCTTGTCCGGCCGCCTTGGACGCGAACGCAACTTGCGCTCAGTTTGCAAGATCTCGATTTCCGACTTGAGCACCTCGGAGAGCTTGAGCAGTCGGTCGAGCGGCCTTTGCATCTCGAGCAGAGCCTGTTTGCTCGCCAGCTTAAGCTGGAGCTGCCCGGCGATGGTGTCGGCCAGCTCGCCTGGCGATTCGATGGAATTGACGGAATCGAGCAGCTCGGGCGCGAGCCCCTTGGCGAGCTTGATATAGCTTTCGAATGTCGACAGCAGCGCCCGCGCCGCGGCGACGGTTTCCGCGGAGGTTTCGTCGATTTCGCTCGTCGGCTCGACCTCGACCGCGAAAAAACCTTCGCTTTCGACAAAGCGCTGGATGGTTGCGCGGCGCTTGCCTTCGACCAGAACCTTCACAGTTCCGTCGGGCAGATGCAGGACCTGGATGAGGTTGGCCAGGGTACCAACGGGGAAAATGTCCTCGGGGCCCGGTTCAGGGGTTTCCGGCCAGCGCTGGGCAGACAGGAATATTTCCTGGTTCTCACCCTGCGCGGTGGCTTCGCCCAGGGCGCCGAGCGACTTCTCGCGCCCCACGAACAGCGGCACCACCATGTGGGGAAAAATGACGATGTCCCGCAACGGCAGGAGCGGAACGCGTTTCAAGATGACTTCGTGGTGGTTCGACACGGATCCCTTTCCGGCAGCCCGCCGGGCGCCCAGGAATTGGTCGCGATCGTATCAACGGCCGATCTGGACAGCCAATTTCTGACGTGTTTTCGGTGACCGGACGCCAAACACCCGGTGTGAGAGGCGCACCTAACCGCCATGGCGGGCTTTGGTGGGCGAGCGCAGCCCAGCTTTGCTNNGAGCGAACCAAGCCCCCGTAAAATCAATAGTTCAATACGCGGTTCGCCCGGCGGATTCGCCCTGTTCCGGCGGAATCGGCAAGTTCGGGGCGTCCGGGGCCATGACAAAATAGGCGGCCGCCAGCAGCAGCAGCGCCGACAACCAGAAGAGTCGCCGGCGCAACGCTTTGGTCACGACGCTTTTTCGCCGCCTGCCGCGCTCGCCGCCCCCTTCTGATAAAGCAGGAGCGGCTGCGCGCCGTTCTGGATG
>PMLH01000307.1 GCA_003159055.1 Myxococcales bacterium | reverse complement strand
GCCCGATAGCCGGTGTGATACTCGGAGAGCTTGGCGCCCATGAGAACGTTCTGGGCCATGGTGAGGAAGCGATTGCTGATGTACTTGTACATCGGCATGCCGCCTTTGAGCGCTTGCCCGCCGAGGATGCGCGAGCAGAGGACCACGTCGTACAGGCCCGATTCAAGGATGTACGCCACCGCGGACACCAGCTTGGGCGTGTATTGGTAGTCGGGGTGGAGCATGATGACGATGTCCGCGCCGGCTTCCAGTGCCGTCCTGTAGCAGGACTTCTGGTTGCCGCCGTAGCCCCGGTTCTGCGGATGCACGACGGTCTTGAGCCCCAGCTCCTTGGCCACAGCCACGGTTTCGTCGCGACTGGCATCGTCGACCAGGATGATTTCGTCCACGATGTCCATCGGCACTTCGGCACATGTAGTCTTGAGCGTCTTGCCTGCGTTGTAGGCAGGCATAACGACGACCACTTTTTTCCCGCGAATCATGTCGGCGCGTCTCCTTTGACAGGCCATATTCCAGCGCGAGCGGCCAAAGGACAAGCCCTTCGGTATCGAAATCGCACGGCTGCGGCAAACTACTTCTCGAAGTGCTGGTAGTCCTTGAGCGGCTTCCAGTCTCCGCCCCAGGTCCAGCCCCGGCGCAGAAATTCGGTCACAGCAGGAGCGCCTTGGCGCAGGATCCCGGGCGACTTTGCGTACGGGTCGAGGAATTTGGCGCCGGCGGGTGGCAACACGGTTTGTCCTGACACCATCGGGTTGATGCGCGGGTTGATGTCGACGGCCCGGCCTTCGCTGTGTCTCGAGAATATCCCAGGCTTGCCGAAGACGAATCGGCAGTTGAAGCCCGAGGTGTTGTTGTCCGCCATCGACGCGTCATCGTCCCCTTGGTAGTCGTCGATGAGCTTCATCTTCTCGATAGGGAAGCGCCGTTCGAAGAGCGCGCGAAAGATCGTCACCACCTCGTCGGCCAAATTCTTGTGAACCACCAGCTCACCTTCGTGCACAGCCCCGTCGAAGCCGACATGCGATACGCGCAAGTAGGCGAGGTCGGCGATGGGGGTGGGGCAGCCCTCGTGCCAGGCGTGCTGCCGCATGCGGACGGCTGTCTCCTCGGATACCGGCCGAATGCTGGAACGAAAGCCCGGCGCAGACGCGTCCTGTCCAGCGACGAGCAGCAGAAGCCCAAGGCCTATGGCAGTGGATTGCACGGTCGATGTCGCCCACAGACAGCCGGCGGCTCTGCCCGCCGCTGTTTCAGAAGCCGCGTCATTCTAGCATCTCCAGACCTGCGGCGGCGGGCGGCCCAGCGGCATCCGCCCTCCAATTCTGCGCGCCGACCATCAGAATTCTGATTGCAGGCCTCGGGAAACAACCATGAATCTCCGAAGAATCGCCGAAGAAATCGGCGAGACGGTCGACGGCGACGGCTGGCACGAGCCATGCTACTTCCACATCATGAAAGGTGACAACATGCAAATGACGAAGACGCTAGCCCAGGCCTTGGCCATCCTTGCAACCGCGTTTCTGGCGCCGCCCATCCACGCCCAAACCCAGACCTGCGCGACCGACGCGGACTGTGGGCAGGCCATGGTCTGTCGCAGTCAAACCGTTACCACCTGTACCGGCGGGGCCGCAGCGCCCGTCAAGTGCGACCCGAACACCGTCTGCGAGCCCACACCCGTGCTGCCCCCGACCTGCTCGGACTCGACCCTCAGCCAGTGCGCCTACCGATGGCAGCTACCATGCAACGCCGACGCGGACTGCGGCGACGGCTTCTTGTGCCAGCCGAGCACGATGACGACCTGCTCGGGGTCGACCCCCGGCACCGCGGGAAGCGCCGGGACCGGAACTGCAACCGCCAGCTCGGGCGGCGGGACCTCGTCGGGCGCCGGCGCTGCGACGGGAAGCACGTCAGGCGTCGGGATCGCGCCAGGCAGCGGGACAGCGACGGGCAGCGGGACAGCGACGGGCAGCGGCGGCGGCACCCAAGCTCCGATGCCGGTCCCGCCTCCGCCTGTCCTTGTGGATGCTGGACTCGTTTCCCCTCCGGTTTGCACCAGCTCGACCTCGTATCCCGGCACCTGCCAGCCGAAGGTCACCACCTGCAACACGGACGCGGATTGCCCAGCGGCCTGGACCTGCGCTTCCGCGGCGGTTGCCATTTCGGTGCCCACGCGAGCCGCTCCCGATGCTGGCGTCGCCCTCTCTCTTCCGCCCGACAGCACCACGTCGACCGCGACGGGAACCGCGACTGGCACCGTGACGGTCAGCAAGGCTTGCCAGTCCCCGATCGGGTATCCGCGAGCGGCCGGCGGGAGCGACGGAGCTGGAGTCGGAGGTGCGCAAGGCACGGGCACGCTTTCCCTCAGCCCCGACGCTGGTGCTGGCAACGGAACCACATCCTCGATTCCGCCAGGCCCGGCCCCGACGGCTCCCGGCAATGAGGCGGGCTCAACCGACACGAAGACCACTTCTGCCACCACCTCCGCCACGACGGGCGGCGGCGGCTGCAGCGTCGCCTCGGGCGGCCTGCCGAGCGGCGCGATCGTGGGGCTCGGCCTTGCCGCCGCCATCGCCCTGCTGACCCGCAAGCGTAAGGAAATGTAGTAGTCTTTTATTAGGCCTCGTCCGGCCGCCTTCCTTCGCCTATGCTTGGCGGCAAAGGAGAAACCGAGTGCCGCTTTACGAATACCTGTGCCGCAAGTGCTCGCATCAATTCGAAGAGCTCGTCTTCGGCGATGCCAAGCCCGCCTGTCCTTCCTGTCAGTCGAAGGATCTCGAACGCCAGATGTCCGTGGTCGCCGTGGGCACGGGCCGGCCGGACGTGCCGCCCAGCCCGTGCGGGTCATGCAACAAGCGCGGCGGCTGCGGCATGAACTAGCTCCGTAAGCACGCAACCACGATGGCCACGACGTCGACCCGCGAGTGCGTGCACGACCTCGCCCGCGCGGGCCATCTGGTGCGCATCGAAACCGAGGTCGATCCGACTCTGGAAATGGCGGAGATCCACCGGCGCGTGTTCCGCGCGCGCGGGCCGGCGCTGTACTTCACCAAGGTACGCGGTTGCCGTTTTGCCATGGCGAGCAACCTGTTCGGCACGATGGAGCGCGCGCGCTTCATCTTTCGTGACACCCTGGAAAGTGTTCGCCGGCTCATCGAGCTGCGCGTGGATCCACGGGCACTGTGGAAAAGGCCGCTGCGCTACGCTTCCGTCCCGCTGAGCTTGCTGCACGCCAGGCCCCGCATGGTCGCGGGCGGGCCGGTGTTCGCGAATCAGATTTCCGCCAGCGAGCTGCCGCAGCTTACGTGCTGGCCCGACGACGGCGGCGCGTTCATCACGCTCCCGCAGGTCTACACCGAAGACCCCGAGCATCCCGGGCATCGCAGCTCGAACCTCGGCATGTACCGCGTGCAACTTTCCGGCGGCAAGTATGAGAAAGACACCGAAATCGGCCTGCACTACCAGATCCACCGCGGTATCGGCGTGCACCACACGGCCGCGCTTCGGCAGGGTCAGCCTTTGCACGTCAACATCTACGTCGGCGGCTCGCCCGCGATGACCCTGGCCGCCATGATGCCGCTTCCGGAAGGTATGCCCGAGCTGGCGTTTGCCGGCGTGCTGGGCGGCCGGCGCGTGCGACTGGCGGCGCAGCAAGGCTGGCCGCTGCCCATCCATGCCGAAGCGGACTTCTGCATCCTCGGTGAAATTCGCCCGGGCGAGCTCAAGCCCGAGGGACCTTTCGGCGACCACCTGGGTTACTACAGCCTCGCGCACGACTTTCCCTTCCTGCGCGTGCGTCGCATCTATCATCGCAACGACGCCGTCTGGCCATTCACCGTCGTCGGACGGCCACCGCAAGAAGACACCATCTTCGGCGAGCTGGTGCACGAGCTGACTGGACCGCTGATCCCCGCGGTTCTGCCCGGCGTGCGCGCGGTCCACGCGGTCGACGCGGCTGGGGTCCATCCGCTCCTGCTGGCCATTGGCAGCGAGCGCTACGCTCCCTACGCCGTGCGCACAGAACCGCAAGAGCTCCTCACCCAAGCCAATGCCCTGCTCGGCCAGGGCCAGCTTTCCCTGGCCAAGTACTTGTTCATCGTGGCCGACAACGACGACCCGAAGCTACGGGCAAGTGACATCGCGGCCTTCTTCCGCCACCTCCTCGAACGCGTCGACTGGCAGCGCGACCTACATTTCCAGACTCGCACCACCATCGACACGCTCGACTACTCCGGTTCTGGAATGCACCAAGGATCCAAGCTGGTGGTCGCAGCCGTCGGACAAGCGCGGCGTTCGCTTTCCACCCGCGTGCCCGAGTTGCGCCTGCCCGGTGGATTTTCCGACCCACGCGTGGCTATGCCCGGTGTGCTTGTGGTACGTGCGCCCGCACATGCAAGCAAGCCCGACGGCAGCGCTGAGGACCTGGCCACTTTCTGTGCCGCTTTCACTCCCACCGATCCCATCAACGCATTTCCGTTAATTGTGCTCGTCGACGACAGCGACTTCTGCTCCCGCAGCCTCGACAATTTCCTGTGGGTGACCTTCACCCGCTCGAATCCCGCGCTCGACGTCGCCGGCATCGGCGCAGCGACGGTCCACAAGCACTGGGGCTGCACCGGAGCGCTGGTCATCGATGCCCGACAGAAACGCCACCACGCCCCGGCCCTGGTCGAGGACAAGACCGTCGCCGCCCGAGTCGACGCCCTTTTCGCAAGTGGCGGGCCGCTGGCGGGGATCGAGTGATGTCGACGACGACCCGACCTACTTCCCGATCATCGGCGCCATGGCCGGCTTCAGCGCGTCGATCTTCCACTGCACCGGCGTCGTCCAGTCATAGGTAAGGATGCCCTCGGTGTCACCCGAGTTGGGGTTCCAGCACCAGAAGGTCCACGAGTAGGTCGTCCCGAGCTTCGACAGCACCGTATCGAACCACACGCCCGCCTTGCCACCGTCCGCGGTGCGATCCTTGATGCCAAACTCGCCGATCAAGATGTGGCCAAGGTTCTGCTGCATGATGAAATCGAACTTGCTGGCCCACAGCGCGGGCAGGTTGCCGGGGAAGCTAGCATCGCTGAACCAGTCCTGGTCGTGCACCTCGGGCCCATACTCGTGCGTGGAGTACATGAGCTTGCTCATGTTGGTCAGCTTGATGGGATGGGTCTTCACACCACTCAGATTGCCGCCCCACCAGTAGCTGTCGGTACCGACCTTCTCCGTTCCCTCGACGACGATGACCCAGTCGGGATTGACGGCCAGGATGGCGTTGCCGCACTTTTCGGCTGCCGTGTTCCAGTCGGTGCTGGTGTCGCCCGTGCCCCAAGAGGCGATACCGTGCGGCTCGTTGTCGAGGTCGGCGGCCACCACCGCGGTGTTGCCGGCATAGCGCTTGGCCAGGAAGACCCAGTCGTCGATCCACTGCTTTTCGGAGGTCTTGTCGGTGTACCAGACCTGCTCGTTCATATAGCCATCGGGCTCGCGCGAGTGGTTGTCGAGGATGATCTTCACGCCGAACTCGCCCGCCGCCTCAATCACCTTGTCCATGATTTCCAGCGGCGACTTACCGACGAGAGCCTTGTTCATCTCGGTGATGGTTGTGTCGTAGGGATCGACGCCGGTGGTGTTGACCGAAGCAGCCGTCGCGCCGGTGCGCAGGATCTGGTTGGCCCACGGCAGTCGGATGGTGTTGAATCCGAGATCCGCGATCTGCTTCACCATGCTGCGATAGTCGCGCGCCCACAGGCCGTGCGGCGACTGGTTGTTGGTTTCGAGGCCAAACCAGTTCACACCGGTGAGGCGCACGTTCTTGCCGCGGCCATCGAGTAGCTTGTTGCCTTCGACGTGCAAGAAGGACGACCCCGAGGCAGCATCTGACGCATGCGGGTCAGGGATCGCGGAGCCATCGAGGTTGGCTCCGCCGTCGGGCGCAGAGCCGCCAGCGCCGCCGGAGATGGCCGGGGTGCCACCCGTGCCGGGCGGCGTGATCACACCGCCAGCGCCGCCAGCGCCGCTAGCGCCGCCGGTCGCAGCGGCATCGGTGCCGGGCGCATCCACGTGACCGCCAGCGCCGCCGCTGGCGGGGATGGGCGTTTGCTTGCCCCCCGCACCGCCAGTTTCCGTCGAGGGATCCTGCTTGCTGCCTCCGGTGCCGGCCTGCGTGTTATTCGACGCCTTGCCGCCCGAACAAGCTGCGGTCAATCCGCTGGCCAAGCATGCTACAAGGATCGACCTGAACACGACGAGCGAATCGTACTGCTGCTGCGACTTCATGACTGGTCCCTCTGGTCCCGCGGACCGCAGCCAGTATATCGGTTGTTGGGCAGCTAAACCTGTAATCACGCTGACAATCGCACGCAGTATTTTCAGACCGCCACTACCAAACACAGTGCAAGCGTGGACTGGTTTCGATACTGGAAGGAATAGCCACCAGCCTGCGACCCCGCCTATCCTCCCACCGCCGTCGTTGCACCGCCGGAGCAGGTCGGCAACACACAGCCATTCCTGCTGTAGCACGAAACCAAGTCGGCCGCGCAGGATGCACAATCTGCATTGCTCAAGGCTTTGGTCTGGAGGCAGCCGGATTCGCAGGTCGAGCGCCCGCTGTCGCACGGGCAGCCGAGCATGCAGGTCGCGTAGTCCGCGCAGATGCCGGTCGCACCTTGATAGCAAGCGCGAAGGTTGTCGCCGCACGGCCCTTGCACGCATTGCAAGTCGGTAGGCGTAAACGGGCAACCGCCGCCAGCGCTGGTCGAGGTGCACTGGGCGGTCGCAACATCGCGAATCCCCCCCCGAACCACGAGCGAACCGCTGATCCCGCCGCCGGCACTGCCACCGGTCGAGATGGGGATCGTGACGGTGCCGCCCTTGCCCCCTTGCCCCCCCGTCGCGACCGTGATGTGGCCGCCCGAGCCGCCCAAGGGGACCGCCGCATCGCTGTCGGTCCACGCCGACATGACAGAGCTGGAATCACCCGAACAGGCGGCGAGCAAGCCAAAGAAAGAGAAAGCAACGAGTGAGCGCATGACCGACCCTTCTTCAGGAAGTCCCGTGATCTCTTGAGTCTGCGAGCCAGCCGAGCTTCTGTCAAACTGCGATACGGCCGCGGAGCGGGCTTCTGTGACGCCGGTCCCAGCGGGCCAGCGACCCCGCGCAACCATCGACGGGCTACCCCGCGTGAACAGTGCGGGCTATCCGCCGTTCGAGGTGCCGACCAGCATTCCCGACTGCAGGCCCAGGCTCGGCTCGACCACGACCCTGTCGCCGCCGTCCAGGCCCTGCACCACGATGACCTCGACGTCATCGCGGTCCTCCACGGCGACTTGCCGCGTTTCCAGCCGCGCGTTCTTCGAAACAACGAACACGCCGACTCTGCTTCCACTGACTTGAAGAGCCGCGACCGGCAACACGACCGCGCCAGTGTAGCGAGCTCGGGCCAGGTGGGCCGGCTTGCCGACGAGCGCGGGCGGAACCTGTGACAGATCGACCGCGACGTGGGACTCATCGCCCGGGGTCTGCGCGGGGTTGCAGTCGAGCAAGTACCCTTCCACCTCGACCTGGCAGAAAGCGAGCCGACGAGCCGACGCCGCCTCGCTGCGCGAGAGCTCGAACGTCACGCGAAAGCCGGGCGAGCGCAAACGCACGGCGGGGCTTTCGGCTTCGACCGCTTCCCCCTCGTGCGCGAAGGCTTCCTCAACTTCCCCGGCACCGGTGGCAACCACCGCGAGGTTGGCGAGAGCACGCAGTGTCTTGGCGATGGCCGCGCTTCTCGCCTCCACCGTTGCCAATTGCCTCTCCTCTTCTTTGCTGTTGCCAACCTGATGCATGGCTTCGGCCATCTGCTGGTAGTAGGCGAGCCGCTCACGCTGTCGGACGAGCTGGTTCTGGAGCGGACGCGCAAGCTCAACGGCCGCGACCACGTCGCCCACCGCGACCGCGCTGCCTTTGCCGACCATCCGGATAACCTTGCCGCCGGCAGGGAATTTCAACACCGGACCTGGCATCTCCACGATGGGCGCGGCGCCGTCGAAGTAGCGATACACCGTGCCGGGCGAGGCCGTGAGGGTGCGAACCACGATGGGTGGCGGCTGGCGCGACGAAAACACGAACGGCAGGGTGACGACCAACAAAGCCACCGCGGCCAAGACCCCAAGCGTGCCGAACACGACGAATGACCGACGAATCCGCCGCCGAGCCGAAGGCTGGTCGGAAATCATCGACGGGCCGAAGGTCACCGGGACCGGCGTCATCACGGGCCGAGGTGTGGTCCAGGGTGGAGGCGCTACAACCGGCGGTGCATCGGGCGTCGCCGGACGGCTCACCGGAAGGACAGGAAAGGCCGGCGAATCGCTGGAATGGCTCACGCCGGGGTCAGGCGGCGAACCCTCCCGTCTGGTCGCCTCGGCGATGCGCTCGCGCTCATCGCCCAACAGTGAGCTGTCTGCTTGCTCGGCATCGCTCGCCGCCGACGCCACGGCCATGTCATCGGCGGCGTGGCCAGCCGGAGAAATCGTAGCATCGACACCTGCGACGGCTTCACGCGTGCCGCCAGCGGCCTGCTCGACCGCCTCAGCATCAGGCTTGGCCTCGCCGACGGGCCGGTCGTCGCGCGCGGTCTCTTCCACGGCAGCATGCTCGTCGTCCGCGCCGGTCTTCTCGTCAGTCTGCGCGGCTTGGGCTTCCGGCGCCCGCACGCTGCCGACCCATACCGGAGGCGGCGTTTCGCCCACAACCTCCGACGGATGCATGACGACGGAGTCCGGCTCGGGCGGCCCAGGAAGTTCCCCTTCTCCTGGTGGTTGCTCCGGCCCGGAAAAATCGCCCTGTTCGGCTGTCTGGTGCTGCGCAACAGCCAGCACCTGTGCAGAGGCCTGGTCTGGGACCGAAGGTTGGCTTTCTTCCGACGGCGTGGTCGAAGGCAGGGGCGGCGGTTCGGGCATCGGTTCGGGTGTCGGTTCGGCCAGCTCGCCACCCGAGAGAGTCGTGCCTTCGACAGCGGGCTCGCCTTCCAGGAAACCGAGCTCGTCCAAACGCCGGGCAAATTCCTCAAGCTGCTCGACCTGCAAGGCAAGACCCGTCGCAAGCTTCACCCAAGGGATCACCTTCTCGAGCGGAAGCCCGTCGAACGCCAGTGCGACTTGGTATTCGAAGTCGTAGAAGAGAAAGGTGGTTCCCGCAGCAACGTCACGGACCTCCACGTGGCTCTGTCCGTCCGAAAGGACGGGGCGAACTTCGAGGTCGCGGCGGAAGCGCGGTTTATCGAGCGACATGGAGAGTTGTCCCCTAGCCTACCTCGAATATGCGGTTGCATCCTTTTTTGTGCTAACGCAAACGCAGGTTCCGGCATCTACAGGGTGTGAACCGATGGCTCAGAATAGGACCGCGCAAGCTCCCTCCCGCCGACCTGGGACGGGCTGCGCACGAAAGAAAGGTGGACCATGGCTGACTTGAAGACGACATATATGGGTATTCCTCTCGCCAACCCCTTGGTGGTTGGGGCGTGTTCGCTGTCACGAAGCGTGGACAGTATCAAGGTGCTGGAAGCGGCAGGCGCGGGAGGCCTGGTCATCAAGTCGCTCTTCGAAGAGCAGGTGCAGATCGAAGAAGAGGAGTTGGAGCGCCGAATTTCCGCACAGGACGGAATCACCGCCGAGGCGCTGTCGTTCTTCCCGCACCTTCGCCACGGCGGCCCGAAGGAGCACGTCTTCTGGGTGGGCGAAGCCCGCAAGGCGGTGAAGTTTCCGCTTTTCGCCAGCCTCAACTGTGTCAATGGCTCGTCGTGGGTCGAGTACGCGAAACAGCTTGCTGACACAGGCGTTAGCGGTTTGGAGCTGAATTTCTACTCGCCGGCGCTAAGCCCAGAGGTCAAGTCGGGCGACATCGAGAAGCAGGAAGCCGACCAAGTCGCAGCCGTGCGCGCGGCGGTCAAGCTGCCCATCGCGGTCAAGCTGCATCCCTACTACACCAGCCTGATGAACGTGGTCGCGAGTTTCGAAAAGGCCGGCGCGAATGGGTTCGTGCTTTTCAACCGCCTGTTCGAGCCGGACATCGACGTCGAGACCCTGGCCAAGCGTGCCGCCTTCCATCCCAGCGACTCGCACGATTCGCTGGTGGCCCTGCGCTGGCTCGCCCTGCTGAGCAAGCGCACCAAGTCTGACCTGGTCGGTAGCAACGGCGTCAGCAGCGGGCGCGACATCGCACGCTTGATCCTGGCCGGCGCCAACTCGGTGCAAGCGGTGAGCGCCCTGCTCAAGAGCCCCGGACCCACGGTGCAAAAGATGCTCTCCGAGCTCGACGCCTGGATGAACGAACACAAGTTTGCGAACCTCGCCTCCTTCCGGGGCAAGCTCGCTGGCAGCAAAGACAGCGACCCCTGGACCTTCGAACGCGGCCAATACATCAAGGCCATCGTCGGAATCGAATAGTCTTCCTCTGAACACGTAGCCTCCACCGAGCGCCGTCACCCAACTGCGGGGACGGCGCTCGGCCTTTTCTTGAGGGCGGGCAGGTGCCCAGGTGTGATCTGGGACACTTCCAAGGCCAGGTCTGTTCGTTTGCCCTCCTGATGAACCGCGCCCGCGTGTACCAACGCTGGTGGTGGGCGTAACATAGCGGGTGGCCCCGACAGAGGTTGCAGCATGCCCACTCCATCATCGAATCTCGTTCCGACTTCCATCCAGCGGATCCGCGCATTTCTCAACGATGCTTGCGGGATGAAGGTTCGGCCCTGGGCCGGTGTCGAGGAGACCCTTGATGCTCTTCACGCGGTACTCCTCGCCCGGCGAGACTTCCCCCTCTTCTGGAAGTCGCTGCATGCCCTGCTCGGCCGCCTGGCGCAAGACTTGCGCTGGCGCGAGGATGCGGCGTCCGGCCAGCTCATCGACAATGAAGTCCTGAACGCCGGCCAGTATGCATCACTTATGGAGGAGATCAGGGCCGCTCTCGCGCAAGGGCGATCGTCCCGAGGCGCATTTGCTAGACTCGCTGGCGCGGTTTCCATGCCCGCTGCCGCGCTGTTGTTGCTGCTCGGTGGCATCGTCACGGTTGGCTGTGCCAACCATGATCCCATGTCGGCTGCGAGACACGATGCCGGACAGGCAGCCACCGCCCGCGCCGACGTCAGCCCAGCCCCGGCAGAGGATGCCGGACCGGCGCCACCAGCGGACGCTCGCCCAGCCGCAGGAGCGGATGCCGGCCCAGCCAGCCCGACCAAGCCGGATAGTAGCGGTTCACCCAGCGAGGCAGACAGCGCAGGCCCCGTCGTTTCGTCCACACCCGATGCTGCGACCGCTCAGGATTCCCTTTCGCGCGGCTGCGATGGTGGATGCTCCATCGAGGACATCTTGGTGACCTGTGGCATGTCCCCTGCCGCAAGACAGTCGGCCAGCGCTTGCATCGCGCGACTGCAGGACTCGTGGCGCGAGCAATTGACCGCCGCGTTTGCGTCACGCTCCTGCGACGAAATCAATACCATTCTCTACTGTCTGCCCAACTACTGCCAGCCCGGTTCCGTGTCGCAAGACGCGTTCGACCCAAAGGTGCTTGATTGCTGGATTCCACCAATCTATCCCATCTACAATGGGATTCGTTTCAATTGAATGGCCACCCACTCGACCTCGCGCAGCGACGGCCGCTGATCTGCACCTCGGAAATCACGCGTGCTTGAGCAGCGGAACCATTTTGGCAAGCCTCTGGTTGCGGCTTTGGAGCTGACGCTGGCATGCCCTTGCCGATGTGAAACCTGTGGCTCGGCGGCCGGGTTGTCACGCCAGCACGAGTTGTCCACATCCGAGTGGCTGACTGTCATCGCAGATCTGGCGGCCTTGGGCTGCAAGCACGTGACCCTGATGGGGGGCGAACCGCTTTGCATGCCCGACTGGCCGGTCCTTGCCCGCGCAGCGACTGAGCTCGGCATGTCGGCGGACCTGGTCACTTCCGGTGTGGGCATCGACCGAGACTGCGCAGCCCGGATTCGCGATACCCCGCTCTCTTCCGTCACGGTCAGCGTCGACGGAACCGAAGCCATCCACGACCGTCTTCGTCGTGTGCCGGGCGGCTACCAGCAGGCGCTGGCCGCGATCCGATGGCTCGACCAAGCCGGCATGAAGGTTGGTGTGACCTCGCAGGTGAATCCAGCCACGCTTCCGACGTTGGAAAAGCTCGCTGGTGAATTGCAGGACGCCGGAGCGATGGGCTGGCAATGGCAACTCACCTTGCCGGTGGGGCGAGCCGCCGGCCAGCCGCATCTGACCATGACGCCCGAAAGGATGTCGGAGCTCTATCGCCTGCTGCAACGGATCTCCCGGCGCCACGGCCTGCGACCTCACATCACCGACAACATCGGGTATTGCACCGAGGACGACACGATCCTGCGGACCATGCAGGGCGGCTATCCGGTCGCCTGGCGCGGTTGCTTCGCCGGGCTCCTTGTCGCTGGCGTGATGAGCGACGGGAGCGTGAAAGGCTGCCTCGCCTTGCCCGATGGCTGCATCGAGGGCAATGTCCGCCAAGAACCGCTGGCCTCGATCTGGAATGACCCCCAGCGTTTCGCCTACAACCGAAGCTCGGATCGCGGGACCCTGTCCGGCGCGTGTGCGACGTGCCCGAGCGGCGCCGTGTGCCGAGGCGGATGTACCGCGGCCGCCATGGCCTTGCACGGCCGACGTGGCGTCAGTAGCCTCTGTTTCCGACTTCTCCAGACAGGTTAGGGGAATATGATCCCGGGCCCGTAGCGCCACTCGGCCGACTGTCCCGCCACAGCGTCAAGACACCAACCGCCGCCCGACGACGAGCGGTGTCGACGCGGCACAACTGTGCGAAAGCGCACCTGCGCGTAGCGAATCCTGGGCTTTCTCGCGGTATAGTGGGCCGATGACCAAGTCGAAAGTTGCCATTCTGCGTACGCGTCCGGCCACCGTGCTCGAGGACTACCACCGCTTGATGAACCTGGCGGGCTACCAGGACGTGGTCGCGAAAGACGCGGATACCGGATTGAAGATGAACATCTCGTGGCACTTCTTCTTCCCGGGTGCCTCGACCACGCCTTGGCAGATCGACGGTGTCGTCAAGGCCATGCTCCGCGATGGCTATAAGAAAGACCTGATCCACGCTTGCCACAACCGCACCGTGGT
>PMLH01000504.1 GCA_003159055.1 Myxococcales bacterium | reverse complement strand
AGTCGCCGCTCACTGCCTCCGATGTGTTCAATTGCTTGTGGGTGAAGCGGGCGGCGATCGGATCGAGCACGAGACGGAAGACGATCGTCAGGGCAAGCAGCAGTCCGAGGCCAAACAGCGCGCGGCGCGGCCACCCGGGATGACGGAGATGGTCAAGCACGCTCACCGGCGAGCACCCTCTTGAATTTGCATGCGGTCCCCGTCTCCCTGTGGGGCGCAACGCCACCGGGATCGGCGGCTCCGGGCGTAATCGTGTTCATGCATGGGTCCCTTCTGTCGAGTTGGGACCTCAGCAACGTTCGCGCCAAGGCTGGCTCCTTCACCACCACCCCCAGTCTGAGTCGTCAGCCGACCAGATTGATGGATCCATCCAGTCATTATGACGAGTCCGCAGCGCGACTTGACATCAGCTCTTGCGGCCGAGCCTTGACGAGGCCACAAGGTCGGGGCCACAGGCCGTCGTGGCGAGGAAGCGCTCGATGCTCTTGGCCAGCATCTTGCGAATGCCTAAACAAGCCACGTCGACAGTTTCATTCGATTCGGTTTGGGGAGAATCGCCATGCCCGTCACCATGTCTGACACCGAGAAGAGGGAGAAGCTGGCGAAGCTTATCGCGCACTTCGACACTGCCATGCTCGTCACCAAAAAGAGCGATGGTCGCTTGCGGTCCCGGCCCCTGTCGGTCGCAGCTCATGATGGCACCGCAGAACTCCTCTTTTCGACGGCGATTGATTCGCCCAAGGTTGGAGAACTGGAGCGCGATCCGCACGTCAACGTGGTGTGGGCTTGATCCGCTTTCGTGGACACGAAACGAAAGGCGGATACCGTGTCGAATATGGACGAAGGCAGACATGGCAGCGCAGAATCGCAGAAGATTTTTCAACACAACCTGGCGTCCGCGTGTTCTTGAATACAGCGAACCATGAGCCCGGATGCCAAGCCCACGTTCGGCGCGGTCGTGCCATTCCCGCGCCCCGAGACCGCGCTGCCGTCGCGATCGGACGACGAGCTCATGCGGCTGTCCGCGTCCGGCATGGACGCCGCATTCGCCGTGCTGGTTCGGCGCTATCAGGGCGCCGTGCGCGGCTTCTGCGCGCGCTTCTGCGGCTGCCCTGGTATCGGCGACGATGTGGCGCAAGATGTGTTCGTTGAGCTGTGGCGCACACGCGAGCGCTACGAACCCCGTGGAAGATTTCGCTCCTACCTGTTCCTGATCGCCCAGACACGCTGCCTAAACGCAGTCCGGCGCAAGCGGCACGAAGAAGAACTCAGCCACGACCTCGTTCAGCCCGGGACCGAACTGGAGGCTTTGCTCGATAGCGATCGGGCGTGGCGAGTAAGGAAGAAACTGGAACTTCTGCCGACCAAGCTGCGCGAGGCGCTGCTCCTGCGCTTCTCGGCTGGGCTCGGGTACGAGGAGATGGCGCAGGTGCTTGCGCGGTCACCGTCGACGGTACGATCGCGTGTGTTTCATGGCCTCTTGCGCCTGCGCCAGCTCTTCGGCGAGGAGGATCGACGATGAACTGCCCGAGTGATGAACGGCTCATCCAGGCCGAGCTGGGCGAGGTCACGCTCAACGAATCTGACTTGCTGGAACGACACCTAGCCGAATGCCCGCGGTGTGCCCGGCGCCGGGAGGGTCTGCGCCAACTGGCGGCGGATCTCTCGCGACCGCGCCAGGACGCGGCCGATGCGTTTGTGGACGCTGTCATGGCGGCGCGCGAGACCGCGACTGCTCCCGGTAGGATGCGCCGCCCGACCATGGTTCGGGCGGCATGGCTCGCTGCCGCGGCCGTGCTTTTGCTCGGACTTGGCATCGAAGTCCTGAGCCAACGTCAGCGCGGGCGTGGCGATACCTGGACCGCGCGGGGAGGCCACCACGGCAGGCAGACAAGCCAGCCCGTCACCGAAATCTTGGCGGTGCGTGGTGAGCAGCTTCGTCCCATCGAGAGCCGGCCGCTTTCTGCAGGCGATGCCTTTGCGGTTCGCTATGTGAATCCGGGGCCGGCTCGCTACTACCTCGCCGCCTTCGCGCTGGATGCGGCCGGAACTGTGCACTGGATCTATCCCGAGTACGCCGACGCGGCCACAGATCCTCAATCCGTTTTTCTGCCGATTGCTCAGCAAGCGACGCTGCTCCCCCAGGTGGTCGAGCCCGACCGGCCCGCAAGTGGCCCCATGCGGGTGATTGCGCTGCTCGCCCCGGAGCCGGTCTCGGTCAAACGCGTGGAGACAGCTTTGCGGGAGGCTCAGAGCGGAGTCCCGGCTGCCCAGGTCCTGAGCCGCATCATCGCTCATCCGTTGATTCGCGAATGGAGTTCGTCATGGAACGTGCGCTAAGAGCAGCACACCTGCCGTTGCTGCTATGCCTACTACCTTCAACCTCCGCGTTTGCGACCGAGGACACGCGGACCTTCGCACTGGTGGTGACCAACAACCGCAGCTCGTCCTTGAGCATGCCCGACCTGCAATACGCCGATGACGATGGCGCGCGCTACTACCGTTTGTTTCGCTCCGTCGCAGGTGCGGACAGCGTGGCCCTACTGACCACGTTCGACAGGGCGAGTGCAGCGGCCTACCCGGATTTGGCGGGTGTAGCCAAGGCGCCGACGAAGGCCGCCGTCGAGGCTGCCGCCCTACAGATCGCAACGGCCGTGAAGGCTGCCCGCGAAGGCGGCGCGAAGACAACCTTCTACTTCGTCTACGCGGGCCACGGCGACGTCGAGCAGGGTCGGGGCACGATCGACCTTGAGGATGGCCGCGTCGACGGACAGTTCATCGAACGTGCCATCATCGAAACCATCCCAGCCGACACCAAACACGTGCTGCTTGATTCCTGCGATTCCTTCTTCGTTCTGAATCCGCGCAAGCCGGGTGGGCGGCGCTGGGCCACGCCCAAGGACATGGCCCTCGGATTTTCCAAACGCCATCCCGAGGTGGGGCTGTTCCTGTCGACCAACAGCGACGCCGAAGTGTTCGAATGGTCCGAGCTGGAATCGGGCGTGTTCAGCCACGAATTGCGTTCCGGCCTTTCCGGTGCGGCGGACGTGGATGGAGACGGCAGCGTCAGTTACGCCGAGGCGGCCGGCTTCGTCGACCAGGCGAATCAGCACATCACACGCGACAACCTGCGCCCCCACATCTATTTTCGCGGTCCCAACGGAGAATCCACCTCGTCACTCTTCGCTCCCGGCAAGGCTGCCGGCCGGCGCCTGGTTCTTGGTGAAGGGCCCGTGCGACTTTGGGTGAAAGGCGAAAGCGGCGAGCGCCTGCTTGACCTGCACAAAGAGAAAGAGCCTATGACCGTGGTGCTGCCTGGGCCTGCGGCGCAGGCGGTCTCGATCTACGTCGAGAATCAACCTGCCAAGGACGGTGGGCGTCCCCTCGTCATCGAGCGTGCGGCGCCTGCGGGTGATGGCGAGATCCATCTTGCCAGCCTGACGGCGGCAGAGCCTGCGCTGGCAGCGCGAGGCGATCGACTCTTTGGTTCAATCTTCGCTGTTCCCTACGGCCGCATCGCTTACGCCAAGTTTGTCGCAGCCAACGTGTCGGAGACCAACGTGGTCTATGGCGTGAGCGATACCGATGTCCTGCGCATGCAGAACTACATCACGGCCATGGCCGACAGCGATCGCCAAATGCGCAAGCTCGTGGGCGGCATGCTTCTGGGTGCGGGAGCGACCATTGCCGCCACGGCCATCGCTTCCTACGCCAATACGCCCCGCTATGGAACGGGCGGCACCCGAGGTGGAGCCGTTGTCGGAGCCAGCTTGGGGATGTTGTTTCTCGGTGGAGGCGTGGCGCGATTCCTTATCCCGACCTCGGGCGAGATGGCTCTTGAGGTCTTCAAGTCAGAGGTGGCCGCGGCGCGAAACAAACCCGTAGCGTTCGCCAAGACCGAGGAAGCACTGGAAGTGCTCGCGCGCCGCGATCGCATGATGCGAAACTTCGTATTCTGGTACTACGAAGCTCTGGCAGCTGGCGGCATCACGCTGACCACAATGGGACTGGCCAAACCGTCGTGGTTCGGCAACGACAAGCTGCAACCTTCCAATGCTGCGTTGCTATACGGCCTTTCTGGAATGCTTGCCGCCGGAGGCTTCGCCTTTCGCTTTTTCGTCAAGACCCCGACCGAAAACCTGCTCAAGCTCTACCGTTCGGATCCAGGTTTGAAGATACAAGTTGGGATCGCTCCGACTCCCTCAGGTGGTGCGGTCGGACTTTCGGGAGAGTTCTAGGCGACAAAGCTGTCAGAGTCAGCCGGAGCATAAGGAGAAGAAGCCCACTTTTTTCCGTGCTCCACCGGCCCTCAAAAAGATGTCCGATAGAAAACCTTACTACACCCACCTACACGCCTAATCTATCCCTCTACCCAAGGAATTGGACCTGGCGCTCCGGGAGGGCTGGCGAGCGACCTGTACATTTCGCCCGTCAGACTGCTCGAATTGGCAGCGAGGGAGGAGTCCGTGAATCGCCGTTCGGATCGGGATCTAGAACTCTCCACCCTACACTTTGGAGATGCCGGCAAGCAGGGTCATGCCGATCGTGCCGGCGGACTTGTCGAAGGTGACCGTGCGATCGCACCCTGCCGCAGTGGCAGTGCGCTCGACCAGGCAATCAGCAAAGTCCGCCTTTCCGTGCTCGAAAAGGCGAAGTGACTGCCAGACGGTTTCCGCTTCTTGCACGATCAGTTGGCGCGTTTCCAGGATGCGACGGATGATCTTGCACTGCTCGCCTCGCGAAGCGGAATAGCAACTCGCGGCCACCCACACGACCTCTGCTAGCACGACAAGTCCAACAAAGCCGGGATTGGACTCGCTGCACTCGCGCTCGATGAGGGCCGTGGCCCTTCGCGATTGGACAGGATCATCTTGGGCGATGTAGCGAACGAGCACATTGGTGTCGATCCCGATCAACGTCCTGCCCCCCGCAGGCGAATCGCTTTCTTCATGTCCTCGATAGACACGGGCCTAGCCGGCTTGCGCAGGAGCCCCTTGAGGGATCGCACATCCGCGACTGCAGGCCGGATGAGGAACTCACCGTTCGTGGCTTCGACGAACTCGATTCGTGTCCCAGCCTCAAGGTTCAAGCGTTCTCGCACATCCAAAGGAATGGTGACTTGTCCCTTGCTAGTGAGCGTCGCCGTGGCCATGGATATTCTCCTTACTGAATCAGTATATCCTTACTATTCACCAAGGCAACCGAGATCCCATTCGACGGTAGTCGGCAAAGAGCAAACCGCAAACCGGTCGGGTCGCTGCGAACATGGAAGAGACACGGGTATTGCGGCACTTTGCCGAGGCACGTTGACCCAGGCACGCCGCTCACGGGTCGAAGCGAGCCGATGCGATGTCAAAGTGCATGACGTCGAGACCATTTCCGGTGGTTCCCTTTTGCGCGAACATCCCCCAACAGCCCGACCCCGCTTCCATCATCGCGACGACCACGTCGAAGCTGACGTTCAGAAACCCGCCGCATGGATCACGCATCCCCTTCGGTGCCGTCATCGACAGATTGTTCATCACCAGTCCGCCCATCACCATTGTTCGCCGCAAAGACTCGGTCCGAGCGCTCGAACTCGCCGCAGTTTCCCCAGGATTCATCGAGTGATCGCCTCGTGGTAGGCATCTCCCCGCGATGCTTGTTGAGATCCTCAAGGCCATGCTAGGCGCACTGCGTTCGATCGTCCAATCCCGTNNCGTGCCGCCCTCCTCGCCGAAAACATCGTTCTCCGCCAGCAAATCATCGTCTTGCAACGTTCGGTGACCAAGCCCCGCTTCCGAGCGCGAGATCGCGTCCTGCTTGCTCTCGGTACCCGCCTCTTCAGCTCGGCGCTTAATGCGGTCACCATCGTACGGCCCGAGACTGTTGTCCGCTGGCATCGTTCCCTTTGGCGTTTGGTCTGGCGGGCGAAGTCCCAACGGCCCGTTGGCCGACCGCCTGCCGATGCCGACCTGCGCACCTTGATACGCCGGTTTTGGAAGGAGAACCCGCTTTGGGGTGAGAACCGCATCGCCGCGGAACTTGGAAAGCTTGGATACGACGTCTCGCCGAGGACCGTCGCCAAGTACCGACCACCGCACTTGCCTCGCAACCGTGGCCAACGCTGGTCCACGTTTGTTCGCAACCATCTCCATCAAACCTGGGCGTGCGATTTCCTTACTCTCATCACCCTGCGCTTCGAGATCCTGTACTGCTTCGTCGTCGTAGACTTGGCCCGACGAGAGATCGTCCACATCGGAGTCACACCATCGCCAAGCGCGCAGTTTGCGGGGCAGTGCTTTGTCGAAGCCGTCGCCGATCGGAACGACATGAATCCGCGATTCTTGATCCGCGACCGTGATTCCATCTACGGCAACGATTTCCGTCGGCGCGTGAGAAGCTGTGGGACCCTTTGCTTGATCACGCCACCACGATCCCCGCAGGCCAACGCCATCTGCGAACGTCTGAACGGAACTCTGCGCCGGGATTGCCTCGACCATGTGATTGTCCTCGACGAGGTTCACGCCGCGCGCGTCCTGAAGGAATATGCTCGTTACTATCATGGCCGACCCCATCGCGGTCTTCGCATGCAGCCACCGAATGGCGCGCGCTAGTTGGCGCCCGTGCGACGAGTCCCGCCCAAGGACGTTGTTTCTCGATCTGTCCTCGGCGGGCTCCATCACGAGTACTACGCACGGGTCGCCTGAGACTGAGCGCCGCAGCACAGTTCCTGGAAGGCGCGGCACGCGAGATTCGTACGTCCGCTGCCTGCTCCCGCGCGTTCGCACGCCAGATTCCGGCGCACTTCGACCCAAGAGCGGCGCTGCCCAACTTCCGCCGCGACCAATCCTGGCGGCCGTTCCGGGCGTGCGCGGCCCTCGACCGGAATTATTGCGGCGGACAGGATTCATTAGGCGATCAAAGGTCGGGAGTTTTGCTGCCATGGGGATCCAGTACGGCTAACCACTATTCTACGCCGAAAAATATCCAGTAGTTCTTCGCTGGTCTCGCGCTCTGCGGGCCAGGAGCAAGCGATGGCCGTCTGTGATTTTCGGCTGTTGGCTACCGGCGGGCTTCCGCGGTTGGGCGGAGTTCGGACGCCGCTGGCTACGGCCCGCCGCTCTTGATCCGCTCGATCCGCCTTTGTAGCTCGCTCATTTCGCTGTTCAGTCGGCCGAGGCGTCGGGCGACGAGGGCGACATAGACGAATACGGCCAGCCAGATGAACCCGTAGGCAAGTGCCACCATCTTCATGTTGTTGTCTCCTCGGCTTGGTCGAGTCGCAATTCCAGATCGACCAGGCGGGCGTGCGCGTTTTCGGCCGCCATTCTGGCCATGAAAAGGGTTGTCCAAAGGGCCGTGAACGCGAGCAGGGAGAGCCAGAATGCCCCGCGCATCCCTGGACCCAGGGTCGAAACCACGGTGTTGCTCGGGTGAATGCTGCGAAAGAATCGCACGCTGAAATACACCAGGGGCACGTCGATGGCGGCAAACAATGAGAGGGCCGCGGCCAGGCGCCGCGCGGACGCTCCGCCGTAGCGGCGGGCCAGGACGTACGCCACCAGCATCAGCCACAGCAGCAGCGACGAGGTCAGGCGTGCCTCCCATTGCCAGTACACGCCCCAGGCGGCTTTTGCCCACAGTGGCCCGGACACCAGCACGCACAGTCCAAACAGAACCCCCAGCTCGGCCGCGGAAAGCGCCACGCGGTCGCCGCGTTCGGAGCCGCCGAACAGAAACGCCAGACTGCCGCCCGCGCAGACGAAGGTCGACAGCAAGAGCAGCCACGCGCACGGCACGTGGAAATAGAAGATCTTCTGCACCAGCCCCATGGTGATTTCGCGTGGGGCATCGGCGATCGTGTGGCAGGCGAGGACAATCAGCAAGAAGCTGATGGCCGCCGCGATCAGCAGACGTGGCGATTGCGAGGCTGGCTCGGTTGGGGTGGGGGCGGTGTTTGCCATGATGTCCGGAAGGGTGTTTTCAGACGGTGGGTGAATGATAGTGCAGGTGCGAAGAGCTACTCGCCAGCGACCACGGGTTCGAAGACCCACAGCCCCAACGAGATATAGATGACGTCAGTGGCTAAAAGGAAACGCGTCCAGAAGCCGACCGGATCCAAATCCGGAGCCAGTGGGTCGAAAAGGCACGCCGTGGCGCGGCTGGCGGCGAGCAGGACCGGAATCACGATGGGAAACAAGAGGGCGCCCAGCAAGGCGTCTCGGCTGCGCGCGCGCAACAGGGCGGCCGAAAAGACCACGCCGCAGGATGCGAAACCCAGGGTGCCCAGCAGCAGCACGGTGGCGAGCCAGATGGGATGGATGAAGACCGCGGCGGAAAACAGCACGCCGACCAGCACGGCCAGCAGGACCTCCACCACCAGCATCAGAGCCGCGGTCGCGATGAGCTTGCCGAGGTAGATGGCGGCGCGCGGGGCAGGGGAGAGCAGCAGGGAGCGAATGGACTCATTTTCGCGCTCGCGGTCGAGCACGCGTGAGAGCGCCACGGTGCCGGTGAACAGCGTCGCTGCCCATAGCACGCCCGCGGCGGTGATGGGCCCCTGCGCAGGGTCGGTGGCGTTGGCGAGGGCGAAGGAAAACACCAACACCACGAGGGCCGCGGAAAAGCCCATGGTGTAAAGCACCTCGCGGCTGCGGCCTTCGATGCGCAGATCCTTGCCGGCGATCAGCAAGGTGTAGCGCCAAAAACTAGCGGTCACGCAGGGCCTCCTCGTACAGGGTTCGCACCTCGGCCGGCGCGAATCCGTCGGGCTTGGTCGTGTCCGCTGCCACCCGGCCGCGCCGCAGGACCACGATGTGGTTCGAGACCTGCGCAGCAGCGTCGAGATCGTGGGTCACCAGGATCACCAGCCGGCCGGCCTTGCGTTCGCGGTCAAGCTCGTCGGCCAGCCACCGCACGCCGACGGGATCCAGCGCTGACGACGGCTCGTCGAACAGCAGGATGTCCGGATTGTGCAAAAGTGCGCGCGCCAGGGCCAGCCGCTGAAGCATGCCGCGCGAGAAGGCGCGGGCGGGCAGGTCGTGATGCACGCCGCCCAGGCCCACCCGTTCCAGCATGCCGGCGATGCATGCCTCGGCGTCGGGAATTGCGTACAGCGCGGCGAACAGGCGCAGGTTCTGCTGGGCCGAGAGATCGGGATAGACGCCGGGCTCGTGCCCGACGTAGCCGATCGACTGTCGTGCGGTGCGATCCTTGTGAATGGATTCTTCGCCCAGGAAGATTTCGCCGGTGGTCGGTCTGACCAAGGTTGAAAGAATGCCCAGCAACGTCGTCTTGCCGGCGCCATTCGGCCCGACGATGGAGGTGACTTCGCCCGAGGCAAACTGCAGCGTGACGTCGACCAGTGCCCGCTGGCGGCCGAAATTCTTGCACACCCGGGCCACGCGCAGGTGGCGCTGGCTCATCGGTTCACCCGGCCTTGTTTGCGACGGGAGCTGCCATACGCGGTCGCGCCGCAGCGAAGATGCCTGCAAGGATGAGAAGCCCTACCAGGATGCCGGCAATCCATTTTCCAGTCACATCGTGCGTTGGAAGGCCATGCACGGTCAAGCGCAACGCATGGCCGGGCTGAACAGCGTCGAGATCCCATAGGCGTAGCTCGTTTCCGCTTTCGTCACGTTCGGCGGGGCGGGGGCGAAGCCCGGGCGCGGACAACGCGACGGTGTAGTCGGCTGGCACCAGGACCAACCCACCCTGCATGCCAATCGGCATGGGCTGCACGATGTCGAGGTCGCGGTCCTCATGGGTGATGAGCACATAGCCGATGCGGATCTGGGCGGCGGCGTTGGGCGGCTGGGTTGGCGGCAAGATCGAGTGGAGGAAGATGCCGACCCCTTCTTTGATCTCGACCTCGCTTCCTCCGGGCAGCTTTTCCGCGCCGGCAAACCCATCCGGCAACGGAATCAGAAGGCCTCCGGGCCCGGGATCGAAAACCCTGTCGGAGATGTTCTCGACGATGAGATTCTGCAACACCCCGACGGCGTCCTCACGCAGCTCG
>PMLH01000247.1 GCA_003159055.1 Myxococcales bacterium | reverse complement strand
GCCAGGACCTGCTGCTGCTGGACGAGCCCACCAACCACCTGGACCTGCCCTCCCTGCGCTGGCTGGAGGAGTTCCTCAACGGCACCCAGGCCGCCGTGGCCGTCATCAGCCACGACCGCTACTTCCTGGACCGAATCTGCAAGCGGCTTTTCGTGTTCACCGACAATGGCCTCGAAGGTCACCTCGGCAACTACTCCGATTGGCGCGAGCATCGGCGCAAGCAGACCGAAGCGGCGCCCGCCCCGGTCCCCGAAGCTCCGGCGCGTCTGACCCAGCCGTCGTCCGAGGCGATTCGTAACGCCAAAAAGGATCGCGAAAGGCAGCAACGCAAGGCCGAACGACTGGTCGCCTCGCTGGAAGAAGAGATCGCGCGGGTCGAAGGCGAGCTCACCGCCCTGCGAGCCAAGCTCAGCGAGGATCACGGCGGAAACTGGCAGAAGCTGCACGAGCTGGCCGACAAAGAGCGCGACCTCGACGGACTTTTGGCCAAGCGCATGGCCGACTGGGAAAGGGCATCCGCAGAGCTGCAGGCCTTCCTGGCCAGCACGCCAGACACGTAACGCAAGCACGTAGCGCAAGGTTGGTTGCCCGCTACGGCGGTGGCGGGGCATCGCATGGGTAGTAGCGCACTTCGAAAGCGCTGACCTGAAACTGCTGTATCTGCTCGCAGTAGGCGCCAGTGATGCGGATGCCCAGAGAAGACGATGAATTGTCCCAGGTCCACCCGTTCTCAGTGTCATTCGGAATTTCGTAGCCATCGAGATAGACGCCGACGACGGAGTCCATATTGATGCGAGGCATCTCCAGCAGACAAGACGGCCGCGACACTTCGCCGAATATCCGTTCAATCGCCCGCTGCAGTTGGTCGGGATTTTCCGCCGAGTAGTAGCCGGGGCTGGCTTGGGGAATCGCGGCCCCGCCCGCCTGAGCCAGGGCATCGAGGCAGCTGGTCTCGCCCGGGTTCGCGGCAGAGTCGAGCCCGACCGACAGGACGATCACTTTCACGCCCGAATCGACCAGTGCCCCAACCTCTGACAAGGCATCGGCACACCAGAGCGACGTACTGCTGTTCCCGCTCGAGAACGCTCCCGACAGGGTACAACTCGGCACACCATCGGTCGCCATGAGCACATAGCGGTTGCGAACCCCGTCATCGAGCGTGTCGAAATAGCTCTGCGCCGCAGCGAGGGCAGCGGCCGTCGGGGTGTTGCCCCCCACTGGCGCCGCCTGGGCGATGGCCGAGGTCATGGCCTGCGCGTTGTCAAGAGCAAGCTCGACCACAGGCGGCGAGGCACAACACCCGGGCATCTGGAATTCGCAGCCTGACCTGCCCGGCATCTCCAGGTAGCCAAAACGGACGTGTTTCTGGTACGCAAGGGCCAGGTCGGATAGCAGCGCGGCGACCGCCTGGTAGCGCGACCCGGAACCAAACGCGGTATCCATCGACCCCGACCGGTCGAGCAGGACCAGCACGTCGGCTGGACGTGGCACGAGATACATCGGCCCAGGAACCTGGCAAGGCACCTGACCGGGGGACTTCCGCGCATCGTCGAGAACGATTGCCGAGCTATCTTTCCGGATTCCGCTGTCTGGCGAGGCGTCGATCCCAGCACAGGACAGCCCCATGACCGTGGAAACGGCGATAAAAACCGGGCGAGCGATCGACACCGGGAGTAATTCTAGCCGGTTTGCCACCTTTTTTCCCCCTCTTGCTTGGCGACGCAAACCTTAGTACTTCTACGTGCCTGCCATGATCGAAGTGGACAAGCTCACCAAGTACTTCGGCGAGCGAGCGGCCATCCGCGACCTCTCCTTTTCCATCGCGAAAGGCGAAGTGATCGGATTTCTCGGGCTCAACGGCGCCGGCAAAACCACGACCTTGCGCATCCTTGGCTGCCTTCTCTTGCCAAGCTCGGGAACCGTAACCGTGGACGGAATCGAGGTCACGCAAGACCCCTACGCGATCCGCCGCAACATCGGCTTTCTGCCTGACACGCCGCCGCTCTATATGGAAATGACCGTCGGCGCATACTTGGCCTTCGCGGCCCGGCTGCGCCACGTGCCCCGGCCAGAGCTCGCAGCGCGCGTGACCGAGGCCGAGGAGAAGACCGCGCTGCGCGAGGTTCACAGCGAGGTGATCGGGGAGCTTTCGCACGGTTTTCGCCAGCGGGTCGGCGTTGCCCAGGCCATCGTACACAAGCCGGCGCTGCTGATTCTGGACGAACCGTCTGCCGGCCTGGATCCCGCGCAGATCGTTGAGATGCGCAACATGCTGCGCGGCCTGCGCGGCGAGCACACGGTCCTGATTTCCAGCCATTTCCTGACCGAGATCAGCCAGACCTGCGATCGCCTGCTCGTCATCCAGGCGGGCGAGCTGGTTGGCCAGGGAACGGAAGACGAGCTGGCCCAGGCAATGGGCCAAGGTAGCTCGGTCATCGAGGTCGAGGTGAAGGCTCAGCCGAGCGGCCTTGCCGAACGCCTGACGGGCATTGCTGGCGTGAGCAAAGTACGCATTGTCGCGAGCTCCGACAGCGCGACGACTTTGGAAATCAAGTCCACGCGTGACGTGCGCGCCGAGGTGGCGCGCCAACTCGTCACGGCCGGGTGCGACCTCTTGCGACTCGAACAGAATGAGCGCCGCCTGGAATCGATCTTCATGAACCTGACCCACACGCCCGCAGGAGGACCGCAATGACCGCCACATGGCTCATCGCCCGTCGCGAGCTTGGCGCCTACTTGCGTACCATGAGCGGCTACGTCATCGCCGCTGCCGCCTTGTTCGTGCAGGGCATCCTGTTCAACGCGCTGGCCCTCGGGAGCGAGCAAAACCGCATGTCGACCGAGGTGCTCAGCCAGTTCTTCTGGGTCTACAGCGGCACCATCATCGTCGTGTCGGTCTTGCTCTCCATGCGGCTTCTCGCCGAGGAACGGCAGACCGGAACCATCGTTCTGCTCTCATCCTCGCCGGTGCGCGAATATGAAATCGTGCTGGGGAAGTTCTTCTCGGCCCTCATCTTCCTCATCCTCATCACGCTCCCCAGCGTGTTCATGCCGCTGCTCATCCTGGTCAACGGCAAGCTCTCCGTCGGCCACGTTGCCACCGGCTACCTTGGGCTTTTCCTACTCGGCAGCGCGTGTCTCGCCATCGGAGCGCTCGGGTCGACCCTCGCGCGCACCCAACTGCTGGCGGTGATCATCTCGGGCGGAATGATTGCCGGCATGATCTTGCTCTTTCCCATGGGAAGCTTGACCGAGCGGCCGCTCAACGACGTGCTGATGGCCCTCGGCCTGTGGCATCGGCATTTTCCCCCCTTCCAGTCCGGCCTCATCAACCTGCGCGACGTCATCTACTACATCGCGGTCACCTACTTCGCCCTGTTCATCGCGATCCGCGTTCTGGAGGCACGGCGATGGCGCTAGCTCACAGTAAGACTCCGTCCATCGGCTTTTGCGCCGGACTTCTGGCCGTCTATCTCGGCGAGCGCGTGCTCTTGCCCGGCCACGCCGCAACCATCGTGACGCTGGTCGGGCTTTGCCTGGTCGTCGCCGCGCTGGCGTTCGCCATCCGCCAAGGCAAAGGCCGCCCGGCGGGCTCAGTCCTGCCGGCTCTGTATGGGCTTGGCCTGCTGGCCCTGGTGCTCTACTTCTCGCGCACCGCCCTGCCCGACCTGCTCGGGCATCGCGCGCTCGAAAGCAGCCTGCCGAAGCTGGACGGGGTGCTTGCGGCACTTTGGCCGGCAGTTCTGCTCGCCAGCTTGCTGTCGGTTCTGCTGGTCGAATTCTCCTACGCCAGCATGAACCACACGCCCATCGTGGATGGACGCCGCCTGCGCCGCGCGATGCATGCCGGGCTCGGTATTTCCTTTGCCCTGGTCTTCTGTTTTGCGATTTCCTACATCGCTTCCGAGCGCAATCGAAAGGCCGACCTCAGTTTTTTCCGGACCGCGCGCGCCAGCGCCGCCACCAAGCAACTGGTCGCCGCCCTGGATCAGCCCATCGAGGTCACCCTGTTCTACCCGCCGGGCAACGAAGTCGCCGAGGAGCTGGCGAGCTACTTTGGCGAGCTTGGGCGTGCCGGCAGCAAGCTCACGGTGGCGCGGGTGGACCATGCCGTCGAGCCTGCCCGGGGCAAAGCGCTTGGCGTTTCCGCCAACGGCGCCATCGCCATCGCGCGCGGTACGCAGCACGAACAGATACCGATCCCGATCAAGCTTGAAGGCGCGCGCGGCAGGTTGCGCAGCCTGGACCAGGACGTCTACAAGCGCATCCTGCTCGTCTCGCGTGGCAAGCGCACCATCTACCTCGTGCAGGGGCACGGCGAGCGCGCTTTTGTCACACCCCGGGACGGCGATGCGAGCGCCTCGATCTCACACCTCAAGGAGATGCTCGGCACGCAGAACTTGGAGACCCGCGACCTCAGCATCGCGCAGGGGCTCGGCAACGAAGTCCCGGCCGACGCCGCGCTGGTGATGGTCGTCGGGCCCCAGCAGGCCATGCTCGCGGAAGAAACCGCGGCGCTGCTTCGCTATTTTCAGGGTGGCGGACGGCTGCTGGTGGCGGTCGACCCCGACGGCGCGAACGCAGCCGCGCCGCTCTTGGCAGGGCTTTCGCTTGAGCTTGGGCCGACCAACCTCGCAAACGACCGGATGTACTGGGCGCGCACCCACCAGAAATCGGACCGAATCGGTATCGCGGCGGCGTCCTATTCCAGCCACGCCGCCCTGGCCACCTTGTCGCAGTTCGGCGCGCAGTTGCCCGTGGTGTTCGTCGGGGCTGGAAACTTGAACAAGACGAAAGTCGCGCCAAGTCCCGCGCCCAGCGTGGATCTCGTCGTCCGAACCGACGGCAGCACCTGGGAAGACAAGAACGGCAACTTCGAGTTCGACAAAGACAGCGAGCAGCGCAAGGTCTACACCGTCGGCGCCGCAGTCACCTTGAAACAGACCTCGCCAGCCGCCAAGCCGGCGCCGAAGAGCGATGCCGAAGGGCGCGCCTTTGTCATCGGCGATGCGGACGTGCTGTCCGACCTGATGATCGTCAACCGCGCCAACGCAATTTTTGCCGTCGATGTCCTGCGCTGGCTGCTCGGCGAGCCCGAAGTCGCCGGGCCGGTGAACAACGAAGAAGACGTCCCGGTTCGCCACACGCGCAAGCAAGATGCGGTGTGGTTCTACGCATCGGTGTTCCTGGTCCCAGCCGTGATTCTGTTCGTCGGCTTCGTCGCGACCCGAAAGCGGCGCAAGCGTGAGGTGAAATCGTGACCAACCGTCAAGTTGCATTGCAAGGAACGCTGGCCCTGGCGGCGCTCGTCGGTGCCTACTTCACGTGGCAGCGCGGGGTGGAATTGGCGCCCGGCGAGGTGCTGGTCGTCGATATCGGCAAGAACGATCTCGCCGGGGTGCGCTTCGAAGACCAGGAGAAATCCACCTCGATCGAGCTTGGCAGAATGTCCGACGAGAGCGGCCCCTTCATCTCGGTCCACCTTTCCGCCCAGGAAAAGCCTGCGACCGGGAAAGATCAGGCACCGACCAAGACGCCCGAACGCCTGGTTCGCGGCTCGGATGCCGCCGAGAAACTCATCGGCACCTTCGTTCCGCTCCGAGCCTCGCGCGGCCTCGGGGTTCTCGATCCAGCCAAGCTGAAGGATCTCGGCCTCGACTCGGCCAAAAGGCACATCACGCTCACCTTGCGCAGCGGAAAGCGAAGCTTCGCGATTGCCCCGGCGCCCCCTGGCGGCAGCGATCCCTATCTCCGCGACGAGACCACCGGCCAGGTCTACGTGGTCGCCCGATCGTTTCTCTCCGACTTCCAAAGCGCGGCATCCATGTTGGTCGAAAGGCACCTGCACGGCTTCAAAGTCGAGGAAGCCGACCGCCTGGCCGTTCAGCGCGGCAACAAGAAGAAGGAGTTCGTGATCTTACACGGCGAGGACGGCGTTCGCCTCGCGCCGTCGAGCACGCCCGACAAGCCAGACACCGCCGCCAAGACCTGGCACGACCGCGCCTTTGCCCTGTGGCCTCTCGACGTCCTGGGCAAGGATGAAGCCCCCGCCGAGGGTTCGCCCCAGGTCGACCTGCGCATCGAGTACAGCGTACGCGGCCGACGCCTCGGCTTCGTCGAGGTCGCCAAGGTCGCCGCGGTCGCAACCAGCAGCGAGGGTGCCAAGGACACCCTGTTCGCCCGCAGCGAACACACCCTGGGCTGGTTCAAGCTGGCCGCCGACACGCAGAGCCTGCTGACCGACGCTGACGGATTGCTGCGGTAGGGGGAACGGCTCGGTCGACGATCCGGTGTCGTCGCCGAATGTCTCCAGGGGCACCTGCGGCTGGCGGTCACATCTTGGTGATGTTGACGGTGAACGACGCAGGACCAGTCGGGGCGGCCTTGCTGTCGACGACGAGGGTGAGCTTGTCGCCGGTGATGACCTTGACCGTGATGGCGGAGGCGCCGGAAGCCCCCAAAGTGGCTTCGTCGTCGTTGCAGGCTAGCTCGGCGCTGGTCAGGGGATTGCCCTTGTAGGCAGCCAGAACCGTGTCGAGGGTGCTGCCGCTGGTGTCGAACTGGTAGGTGCCGCCGCTGGGCGCGGTCCAGGTAAGCACGGCTTCGGGACCGCCGTAGCCGCCACTCGGGCCGTTGCAACTCTCCTGCAAGTAGTTGCCGAATACGCCAGTGAACGAGACCGTGGCAACGGAAGGACCCGTGGCCGAGCCGAGGTCTTGCGCGCAGTCAGCATCGTCGAGGTCAGTCTTGCCATCGCCGTCGTTGTCGATGCCGTCGTAGCACTGGCCGTCCTCGCTGGCCACCGGGAGGATGCCAACGACAGGAACGAAGTAGGCGCGAGGGGCCTGTGGATACTGCTGGCCATCGCCCAACGCTGTGCCGGTGGAGCTGCCATTCTGTCCGGCACAGCTGATGCTCCCGTCGTTGCGGAGCAGACAGGTGGCCATGGGTGTGCCACCACCGCCACCGCCACTGTACGTTCCCACTGCTGCCGCCACTGCAACGACGTTATCCACTGACGAAGCGTTGTGGATCAGTCTGGGGGTTGTGTGAACCGCAGCGGACGTGAACGTGCCATCCCCGAGTTGCCCCCAAAAGTTGTTTCCCACTGACCAAAGCGTTTGGTCCTGTTGAATAGCGAGGTAGGAAGAATTTTCGGCTGTCGAATTCGCCCATGTGGCCGAAAGTACCTGTCCTACGCCCAGCGAATTTCCAGGTGAAGCGTGGCCAACTCCCCATGTGAGCAGGGTAGAATTCTGCGTGACCGCCCAGAAGTAGCCATACGACTCCCCACCGTAGTAGTAGCTGGAGCACGACAAGGAAGCGGCGCTAGAACCAGCAGGCAGGTCGGTAATTGTCGACGTGTTGCCGGTTTGACCGTTTTCCGAGTTCCGGCCGGTGCAAGAAACTTGGCCACCTTTTCGCAGAATGCATGTCGCATGACCACAGGCCGCGACGCTCTGGGCATCGGTCACACCCAACATCTCCTGGGGAGTGGAGGCCGCGGTTGTGCCCGAAGTTCCGAGCCCCAACTCACCATCACTGTTGGTGCCCCAGCACAAAACCTTGCTGTCCGCCGTACGCACGCAAGTGTGTGGGCCAGCCGACACCTGTGTGGCGTTGGTGATGCTGGGAGATAGCTCTCCACCGGCCAGCGCGCTGCCCCAGCAAACGACAGCGCCCGTGGCGCGGACCGCGCAGGCTGTGCCAGAGCCGACGGAAATGTTTACCGCGTCCTGCAGCCCGGCGATAGGTGGCGCGGCCACGTTGGAACCCGAGGCCGCGCCCAGCATGGGGCCGTTCGTCCCCCAGCAACGTACGCTGCCCGACTTGAAAAGTGCACAGATGGTGTCTTCGGTGCCCGAAAGGTCGATGGCCTTGTCGGCCTGGCACTGCTTCGTGCTGGCGTTGCAGAAGGCTCCTTCTGCACAGCTCCCCACTGTGGCGGTGCCACAGCAGGCCTGGCCCACGGCACCGCAGGCGCTGCAGACATGCGACTGACACGACTTCCCGGTCCCGCAGCGCGCGCCTTCAGGCTCGGGCGTCCAGAGCGAGGTGGAGGTGGTGGCGATGCAAGCCTGGCAGGTATCGCCGGCCTTGGTATCGCCGTCCAGGTAGCAAACCTTGTCAATCACGCAGTACCCAGGATTCAGGGTGCTCTGGCAGCCTCCGGCGACGCAGGTATCTGTCGTGCAGAACAGGCCGTCGTCACATCCGCTGGTGCAGGTTCGGCCGGCTTCGGTCGCGTCTGCCGGCACGGCGACGTCAAGCGGCGCTGCAGGGGCATCCGGGCCAGCCGGAGCATCGAAGGCATCGTAGGTCACGCCCGCCTCGGGACTGGAGCCTGCCGAGAACACATCGACGGGCGAGAACACCGACGCGTCCGGCGAGGAGGCGTCGTAGACTCCCGCATCCAGGCCTCCCGTCTTCACGATCTGGCCACTGACCAGATCGGGATCTCCCGGGTCGGCGCAGAAGTTGCTCGCGCAGACTTGCCCGGTGGTGCAGTTCGACTCGGACAGACAGCCGGTCCGACAGTGCTGGTCAGGCGCGCACGCGAGGCCGCTGCCGCATGTCGATGCTGCTGAGCAGCCGATCTCGGCAGGCAACTGGCAAACGACCGAGTCGGCCGTCTTCACGCAACTCTGTCCCGTCGGGCAGTCCGCCGTCTTGTGGCAAGCATCGTGGCACTTGCCCATGGTGCACACCAAGGAGCCACTGCAATCGCTGTTGAGCTCGCACGCGGTGCCCGGATCGATCTTCTTCGACGAGCCGCATCCGAACGCGAGGCAAAGTGAAGCGACCATCAAGCCAGGGATGCGTAGCCGCGATGCTGACATTTCAATTCTCC
>PMLH01000227.1 GCA_003159055.1 Myxococcales bacterium | reverse complement strand
GGATCTGCGAGCCTGCTTTGAGCCTGATCTGCATGACTGCAGCGTCCGGCTCAGAAGAACCTTCACCCTCACCCCGGCCCCTCTCCCAAGGGAGAGGGGAAGCTACGGATTGCACTTCTGGTACTTTTCAGACGCGCCCTCTCAAGAAGGTGAAACGTCAGGCACTCGCTGGTACCCTGGCGCCATGAGACCTCCGGCGGCCGCCGCCCTGCTTTGCCTCACCCTCGCCAACCCCGCGCAGGCCCTATCCATGCGCGTGTTCCATACGCCCCTCGTCGCCAGTCGGAACGGCCAAGCGGCGCTGTTCCTCGTCAGCACCATCGGCCCTGAGGGCGGAGGCTCCATCGAGTTTTTGCTGGTCACCGCCAAACAGCAGAACCGCTTCGTGGTCAGCTCGAACTTCAGCCCGGGCGGGTCTTCCCGCCCGCAAATCATCGAGGAGCCCAAGTGCCGCATCGCCGTGTCGCGGTTGCAGGCCGCCCTCCACCAGGCGGGCATCGTGGACTTCACCTCGCACCCCGACCAGTGCCACGGCCGGGCCCGCGAACGAGCGATCTACGTGTTCGAGAAATCCGCGGGCATCACCCCGCTGCCGCTGGACTACCAGCGGCAGACCTCGTCGACACCGGTCCTGGTGGCGCGAGGAAGCGACCTCGTTCTGCACGAAGAGCACGGAACCACGACACTCCCTTTCGTCATGCCCAAGGCGAAATCGGCGGATTTGCGGGCCTTCCTTTTTCGTGGCGACCGGATCCTCGCGGTGGTGACCGGCGACGGACGCAGCGAAACCCTGCGCATCTTCCACCGCCCGCGCATCGGCGACGCATTCCAGTCCTTGCCCTAACACTCCGTCGTTGGCCTATTGGCAAGTGAGGAACTGCGACCCTGGATTCGCGCAGCGGTTTCGATGCTCGATTGTTCGTCCGCCGTTGGCTGTCCGGGGCGCCAATCGTCGAGCTTCTTCGCAAGCCCACGCAGCACGGCGAGCGCGCATGGGCCGATGGCATCGGCGTTGTAGCCTCCTTCGAGGAACATGCCGATTCTTCCCTGCGCCGAACCTGCACCAGCCGCACCGTTGGCAGCGCCGATGAATTCGAAGTCTTCGGTGCTCAGGCGCATGTTGCCCTGGGGATCGCCCTCGCGCGCGTCGAACCCCATGCTCACCAGCACGACATCGGGTCGGAAGCGTCGCACCGCCGGCAGGATTACCGTTTGGGTGGCAAGTGCATACGCCGCCAACGTGGCCCCGGCCGGCAACGGAACGTTCACCGTCGTGCCTCGGCCTTCGCCATCGCCGACCGTGGTGGCATCGCCGCTGTCTTGCGGAAACAGCCGGTTGGAATGGATCGAAACGAAAAGGACGTCGGGCCGGGCGAGGAAGATTTGCTCTGTCCCGTTGCCGTGATGGACATCCCAATCCAGGATGCAAACGCGCAGCCGTTGCCGACAGAGCCGTTCGGCGGCGAGTGCGACGTTGTTGAACACGCAGTAGCCGGAGGTTGACGACGACTTGGCGTGATGCCCAGGCGGCCTCACCACGGCGAAGATCTGGCGGTCCTGCTGGCCAACGATCTGGTCCGCCAAGTCGAGGGCAGTTCCCGCCGCATTCAACGCAGCCTTGACCGAATCGCGGCCCAGGCGCGTCTCGGGGTCGAGCTCGGCCACCCTGCCGCCAAGAGCGAGCACACGGTCGACGTAGGCGGGATCGTGAACCGTGACAAGATCGTCGCGCGTCGCTTCCCGGCTGCACGGCTGCAACGTATAGCCTGCGTTCGCAAGGCACTTGCTGAGTCGTGCCACGCGCGCCCGTGCCTCGGGATGTCCAACTCCCGGGTCGTGGAGATGGGCACTTGTGCCCAAGAGAATGCTCAACATGCACGTCCCAGCCTAGCAGACGCGGGAATTCTCGACCAAGAGGTAGGTCGCCTGGAATGATCGATCTGGCCAGCTGCTTGGTGGTCGTCCTATGCTGCCAGGGGAAGACAGCGACAACCAACCATGCACACACGCCTAGCCACACCGGCAGATGGAGCAGCCATTCAAGCCGTTTACGCCCCATACGTCGAGAACACGACGTACACCTTCGAGTTCAAGGTACCGACGGTCGAAGAGGTCTGCGCACGCATGCAGCGACACCCTGGGCATGTCTGGCTGGTGGCAGAACACGCGTCCGAGATCGTCGGCTACGCCTACGCCTGGCCATTCGAAGATCGCGAGGGCTACCGTTTCGCCATCGAGACTTCCATTTTCATCCGCCAAGATCGCATTGGCGGAGGCATTGGCAGAATGCTCTACGCGGATCTTCTGGCGTCGCTCCAGCAGAACGGGTTTGCGACCGCCGTGGCGCGCATTGCGCTTCCCAACCCGCAGAGCGAGCGACTGCATGAGAAGCTGGGCTTCAAGAAGGTCGCCCATTTCGAACGGATCGGCCACAAGTTCGATCGCTGGATCGACGTCGGCTACTGGCAGCGCTCGCTGTAGACGCCGCCGAATCACGCCGGCCGCATCTACCAAGCTTCGTCAGAGCGAGATTACCGAATCGTGTAGTCCAGGGTGATCTCGTGTCGCTCCCGGATCAGGCCCAAGGCGAAATGCCGAGCTTTCTTGAGCTTGCTGTAGGCGTCCAGGACACCCTCGGGCGTCGCGAGGTCGAGCCCGTTGATGGAGACCAGGACGTCGTCGTTTCGGAGCCCAAGCTTCGCAAACGGCCCATCGGCCGCGATCGCGAAGAGGTGGAATCCGAGCGGCTTGCCAGCGCGGGTCTCGGGCATCACACCGACCGAGCTGGCCAACCACCCGAGGTTGCCGAGCGCAAGCTCCAGCGTGCTGCGCTTGATCTCATAACGACGCTCGCCGAGCTTTCGGATTCCCCGAGCCAGCTCCTGCGAGAAAGTGTCACGCACCGGCTTGTGGGATGAGGCAGGACGGGCAGGGCGCGCTGGATGCCCCTTGGCCGTCCTTGTCAGAAGCACCGACGATGGGCACGTCTCCGGGGTCGTACCCTCGCGCGCAACATCAACAGCCGACGGGGAGCTGCCGTCATCCTGGATGGGCTCGCCCGAAGGCGACCCTTCCAACGTCTGCCCCGCCAGCGCTGACATGACGTCGAAACAACGCGTTCGCACGAGACCCGAGGCTGCGAGCCCCACAAGGGCGGCGCACGCAGCCGACGCTGTCAGGTACCGGAACCACATAGACTACTCTGATGGCGTTGGCCCATCGGGGAAAGCCTCTATATCACGTTCAGCGACGGGGCTGGCAGGCGGTTGGCCTCGGAAACAATCGAAATCGCAGGCGTAGTCCCCGCCCGACCGCGACGCGGTGAGGGTTCCCGGCGCGGCAGCAGCCAGGACCAAAGCAGTTCTCGAGATCGTGCTTCTATCAGATCCTCCAGACGTTTTGGTGCGCCTTGCTCACCACGGTTGCCGCGACGAGCTTCGGACGAAGATGTCATGGTCCAGCGAGGTATCAACAGCCTGCGTTCCCTGCAACAACTGGTGTTTCGCGAGGAAGGCAGCGGCACGCATCGTGCAAAGGACGCCCGGCATGAACAAGTCTGCTGTCTCGATCCTGGCGTTCGCCTACCTGTGTTGTTGGCAGGTCGGGTGTGGAAGGGGCGATCTGTCGACAAAGCCCGACGGGGGGCAAGATGCCGGCCAGGTCGGCCCAGGTCCCGACGGCCCACTTGCCGTGCTTCCCGACGGGGGAACCGATGCTTCACCAACCATTGCCCCGACGTTGTATGCGATGAGCGCAACCCTTGTGGCGAATGACGGAGGCGTTCCCGGGACCCTGGCGTGGCCCGCAACGCACGAATTCTCGGTCCTCATCGACTGGGGCGCCAACACGGCCACCACAGGCGCCAATGGCCTCGTCAAGCAGGTCGCGCTCGTGCAAGGCAGTGACAGCGATTGGAGCACGAAAGAGCCGCTCAAGTTTCAACTGGGGCTGTATGGTTTTCCTGACCTGACCTATTCCAATCTCACATTTACGCTGGGCAGGGACGGTTGCACGGCCACCGCAGCGGGCACTTCCGAGCAGGCTCAGGGCGACGTCATCTACACCCGAGGCTTCACCGCCACGATGACCGGCGTCGTTGATCGCAGCGGTCCGCAACTCGCGATCGTCCCGACGGGAGATTTGCATCCGCTGTCCTTTGGCGGCGTCATCGCGAACAAGGTTTTGCCAATTGGCACCACGGCTGCGCTGGACGCGACCGGTACGACGTTGGCGCTGACCGCGCTGCCACCAGATGGCGCCGTCGGGATGTCGGGCTTCTCGCTTCCGGGAACGTCGTTGGCGCTCCCAAGTAAGGCGCTGGCGTTTGCAACCACGTACAGCCTGCGCGTTTTGCCGCAGGCCGTGGATCTGGCGGGGAACCCGGCGACAGGTCTGCCCTCGTTCTCGACCCTGGCCGATCCAGGCGTGTTCGCACAGGATGGATTCGAGGGGCCGGTCAATGCCTACCTGGATGGTCCCGTCGCGACCGTGGACAGCACTTCGTTGCCGATCCCAGCAGGCAGCAAGGCCCTCGCCATCAAGCCGCCCGGTCCGTCCATCCAGTGCGAGGCTCGCTTCACCGTGCGCATGGCGGTCTTTGCCGGAGCAGCCACGGTGAAGTTCAGCTACCTGACCTATCACGCGAAGGCCGGATATTATGGCTGGAATTCTTCCTACTTCTTCACGGTGGCAGTGCCGAACGGCGATGCGCTTCTGACCTACGATTACAACCTCAAGCCCAGCCCCTTGCCGAATCCCTGGACTGGCGATCTGCCTGGTAGCGCCGACAACGTCTACGGCGACCTGCAGGAAGCGGCCTTGCCCCTTCCGAGCGGGGCCAATGGCGAGATCCTCTTCGACATCGAGCGGCCATGTCCGCAACCCTCTGGCCCACCGGAAGGGCTGATCGTCGACAACCTGCGCGTCGAGTAGTCACAGAGCTTGGTCCGCCCCCAGGCTGCGGACTTCCATCACGATGGCGCGGTCGTCCGGTGGCGGTCAGCACACTGGTGCATTCGCGGAGTCAGTATGCGATCACCGGACCCTCGACCCATTGCTCAAGGGTTCCTATGCCGTACGCGCGGAAGTACTGACCCGCATTGAAGTAGTTGCTGTTCGATCCATAGATGGTCAATTTGTGTGTGCCGCTGGCGATAGTTTGCAGCGAGCCGTTCGAGCTGTTGAGAAGTACACCACTTTCGTAAACCACGAGCGCCCAAGTGCCAGAGCCTTGAGTAGCGTAGCTCTTGAGCTCCGGCGGAAACTGTCCCGATCCCACGATCGTGTCCCACTGCTGACCGCAACAAGTCGTCCCGCTCGCATCCGTCGTCACTAGAATCAGAGCGCTCAAAGGACCTGTCACGGTCAATTGAAAGGCGCCGTCCAATGCGCCATCTGGCGCTACCCCGTTGTCAAGCTTGCTTGCGAAGTCAGTCTGCATACTTGTATCCGACACGCTCATCGCCACGATCGCCGGCCCGCTCGGTAGTCCCGTTTCCGATCCGGCGTCGGCCCGGGCAGTGGCGTCCACTCCCGCTGCGTCGGTATGGGGGAGCGTTGCCCCCGCATCCTGTGAGCTGCCACGATGATAGGCGGTCACCGGACCTTCCACCCATTGACCCGAAGTCCCTATGCCGTAGGCGCGGAAGTACTGGCCTTCGTTGAAGTAGTTGCTGTTCGATCCGTAGATTCTCAAGTCGTGTATCCCAACGGGGATGGTTGGCAAGGATCCATTTTGGTTGTTGAGCAGCACACCGTTCTCGTAAACCACGAGAGCCCATGTGCCCGAGCCTTGCGAGGCGTAGCTCTTGAGTGCGGGCGGAAACTGATCCGGTCCCACAATCGTGTCCCACTGCTGGCCGCAACAGGTCGTGCCGTTTGCGTCCGTCGTGACTAGAATCAAGGCGCTCAAGGGACCTGTCACGGTCAATTGAAAGGCTCCATCCGACGCTCCATCCGGGGCTACTCCGTTGTCGAGCTTGCTTGCCAGGTCAACCGTCATGCTCGTCTCTGATACGTTCATCGCCACGATCGCTGGTCCGCCGGGCAATCCCGCGTCCGCCCCGACCTCGACCTGATCAAGGACGTCCGCCAAGCCTGAATCGATGAAGCCGACGGTTTCTCCTGCATCCTGGGATCCGTTGCGCAGTTGGGATAGGCTTGTGTGAGATCCGCAGCCGGCGATCACAATCGATGCAAAGAGGGGCAAGCGCGCTCGCGTCATAGTGAAATGACTGTCGCACTTTTCCAAGTTTGCCACAAGGGAAGTGGATCACCGTCGCCAGGCATGGGGGCGACATGGCGCAGTCAGGACCACTGGACACGGCCATGATTCCGTGCCGCCGTGCCGGTCCAAGCTGCAGTCCGTTGCCCTTTGTGTCGCCAAGGCGATACAGCAACCCGGAATCACGAACGCCGACTCGGCTTCGAGTGGCGACCCACTGGTCGTTCGGTGATCGAAGACCGCACTCTATGGGACCTGGAGGTGGGTTCTCTTCGCGATGCTCCTAGCCACATCCACGGATCGAGTGCCGCAAGACCACATATCCAATCGGGACGATGCCACCAGAAGGAAGAGCGAGATCCTTCACCGGGTTTCTCTCGGTACGCTCTTGCCATTCCCGGCGCCAGCCGACCATGGGTGAGAAGCACGGGGATAGGCGGCCGCGCCGTCGCGCTGGTCCTGCCTTCATCCTGATTCGCAGCTGTGATAGATTGCTGAGTCATCCGCCGTGAACCAAACGATTCAGAGGAGGAATTCTATGAAGAGCAGTCGCGTCTGTCTTTCGGCACCGTTCATGCTATTGGTGTTCGCACAGGCCGTTGCCGGTTGTGCGTCGATCCAGGTGCGCCCGGCGCCTTTGGCCAACGTTCACAAGGCAGCGATTGTGGGGTTCGGGTGGTCGGTGGATCTGTCGAGCGACGCCGACAAGAAGCTTTCGAGCTCGATCGGCGACGCGATCAACACAAGCAAGGCCATCGCTACGCTCGCGCAGGGAGCCGAGGCTGTGGAGCAGGCCCCTAAGGCTGCGTATGATGCGTTTGCGAAGAAGCTCGACGAGAACGTTCATTGGACCATCCTGCCGCTCCAGGAAGTCGCGGGGAATCCGGTTCTCCAACAGCTGATGACGACGACCAAACAGCTAGGTGACAGCTCAGCCATCACTGGCATCATGCATCCCTTCCAGGCGGGCAGACTCAGCCCCGCGCAGCGCAAGGAGCTTCTCAAAGGTCTTGGCGTCGACGCCCTGCTGATCGCTGACGTCAAGATCAAGATCGGTGGAACCTCGGGCTTTGCNNGCCTACGGCGCACAAGACGACGAACCCATGTGGCAGGACAAATGGGCCACGGGCGAGAAGGCCAAGACCGGCATTGCCAACACCATGGGCGTCCAGAACGACAGCACCAAAGACGAGGCTCTCGCCGAGGCCACGGCCCTTGGACTGGACAAGCTCATCGCGCGCTATCGCGAGGCGGCCAGTGCGCCGCCGGCCAAGTAGAGCCAGCCGGCTGTCTGACCGGTGCCAGGCGTATCATGTCGCCGAGGTGTTCGATGCAAACAGATGAACGCAGGCACCGGTTTGAGAGCCCAACGCGAAGACTAGGCTTGGCTGTTCTTTGTGTTCTGGGGCTGCAACCGGGGTGTGCGCAGGATCCGATGCAGTCCGAGCCCCTCACCCCAGAGGCGCCCGGCGCGGGCGGAACCAGTGGGGCGACCAAGCCTGCTTCTTTGTGTGACGTGGAGGAGTTTTTTGCCCCGAGCTCCAGCAGCAGACCGATGTATATCGCAAGCGGGCCGGACGGAAATCTGTGGTTCACCGAATGGGTCGGCAGTCGCATCGGGCGGATCACATTGGCCGGGAAGATCACTGAGTTTTCCCTTCCCGCCACCAGCGGCGTGCAAGGGATCGTCACCGGCAGCGATGGCAACCTGTGGTACGCGGAGGTGGGCTATGCCCTGAACGAGGATTCCACCATCGGCCGCGTGACACCCTCGGGAACCATCACCAAGTTCTCGTTGTTGCCCGCCGGAGGCCGCGGCGGCAGCGGGGCCTACCCCTGGCCCAAGAGCATCGTCGCCGGGCCCGACGGCAACCTGTGGTTCACCGACTCCGGGCTCGGCCGGATCGGCCGCATCAGTACGAGCGGCGTCCTGGACTGGTTCGAGCTTCCCGGCGATTACCCCGACCCCGAGGACATCGCGGTCGGGCCCGACGGCAACCTGTGGTTCACCGAGCCCGTCGGCGACAAGATTGGCCGCATCATCCCGGCGGGCGAGGTCACCGAGTTCGCGTTGCCCAGCCCCGACCACGGCCCGGGCGGCATCACGGCGGGACCCGATGGCAACCTCTGGTTCACCGAGTCCCTGAGCAAGGGCGACGCCTACGAGTACTTTGGCATCGGCCGCATCACGCCGGATGGGATCATCACGGAGCTGCCGCCGCTGCCGTCGGGTAGTTGGCCGTACCACATCGTCACCGGGCCTGACGGCAACCTATGGTTCACCGAGAATGGCGCCGACAAGATCGCCCGCATGACCCCTGAGGGCGCGTTGCTGGAGTGCCCGGTTCCCACCAAGAACAGTGGAGTGTCGGGCCTCGCAGTGGGGCCTGACGGTTGGCTCTGGTTCACCGAGGATTTGGCTGGCAAGATCGGCCGCGTGCATCCCTGATCGGGGTTGGACAGCAGCGGCTTTCGGCGCAAGAACGCCACCCTGTTTCTGGTCGTGGTCACCGCCGAAGACGATCCTGCGCTCCGCTCCGAATTCGCGTGCATGCCCAGCTATTCGATCGGATACGAGGTCACCTTCGCGACCAAGCTGCAGTAGCGCTCACGGTGGCGCCCAACGGCCGCCAGGCAAGTCATCAGCTGGCGGAGGAATTCCA
>PMLH01000315.1 GCA_003159055.1 Myxococcales bacterium | reverse complement strand
CAAGGACGACGCCAGCGAGGTCACGCACGGCTACGAGTGCGGTATCACCATCGACGGGTTCGGCGACTTGAAAGAAAAGGACGTCATCGAAGCCTTCGAGATCGAGACCATGGCGGCCACGCTCGATGCTGCCATTACGGACAAGCCGACGCGACGGTAGTTCTGCTTTCTGCGAGGGTTGGGCATGACCGTCGGCCTCGCGCGACTGACCCTGTTTCTGCCTGAGGTCCATTCGCTGAAGGAAAAGCGGATGGTGCTTCGGCGCGTGAAGGACCGTGCGCAGCAGAAGTTCAACCTGGCGATCGCGGAGGTCGGCGAGAACGACATCTGGCAGCGCGCGCTGATTGGGGTGGCTGTGATTGGCAGCGGTCGCCGTTTCGTCGAGTCGGCGCTTGACGAGGTGATTCGCTTCGTCCGCGGTGAAGCAGAGGTCTCGAACGTCGAGCGCGAGATTCAGTGCTTTAACGACGCTCTGGCAGAAAACGATCTAGGATTCAGCAACCGATGACCCAACGAACCGATCGCGTGGCCGGAGAAGTCAGAGAAGTCCTGGGCGAAATCATCGTGCGCCAGGAAATCAAGGATCCTCGCGTGCGGAGTGCGGGCATCATCACCTTCACCCATGTGCGAGTCTCCGGCGATCTGCGCCAGGCCAAGGCGTTCTTCACCGTGCACGGCATGGACGACGAGAGTCTCGAACGCGTGCGCGAAGGCCTGACCAGCGCGGGCGGATACGTGCGGCGGCGAATCGGCGACCGGCTGCGCCTGAAGAGCACGCCCTCGCTGACCTTCGAGGTGGACCGCGTATTCGAGCAAGAAGCGCATATTGATGCTCTCTTACGCGAAGTGGGCCGGCAGGGCGGTAGCAGCGCGGCCCAGCCTCCCGGCGCCGAAGCCAACGCCGAAACCAACGGCGAGGCCAACGACGAGGATGAACACTCCGATTGAGCCTGCTCGTCGTCGACAAGCCGTGCGGCCTTAGCTCGTTTGCCGTCGTCAAGCGGCTGCGGGCCATGCTTGGCAAAAGGGGCGAAAAGGTTGGGCACGGCGGGACTTTGGACCCTTTCGCCAGCGGCGTCCTGCCCATCTGCATGGGCGAGGGGACCAAGGTGTTGCCGTTTCTTCTCAACGCCGACAAGGTCTACGAGGCCGTGGTGCGCTTCGGCGTCGAAACCGACACCCTCGACGTCACCGGCAAGGTGGTGGCCGAGTACCCGCTGCGCGATCTTGGCGAAGCCGCTCTGCAGTCTGCTCTGCCGCAATTCCGCGGCCCCATCGAGCAAGTTCCCCCCATGTATTCGGCGCTCAAGCGCGACGGACAGCCGCTGTACAAATACGCACGGGCCGGCGTGACGGTCGAACGCGCTCCTCGTCAGGTGACGATCCATTCGCTGGAATTGCTGGGCTTCGAAGCGCCTGACCGTGCCCGGATTCATGTCTGCTGTTCCAAAGGAACCTACATTCGCTCTCTGGCGTCCGATCTAGGCAAGCAGTTGGGTGTCGGCGGCCACCTGGTCGAGCTGCGACGGACGGCGTCCGGTCCGTTCCGCATCGAGCAGGCGCTGACGCTCGACGAGATGGGTGCTCGCCTTGCGGATGGCCGTCCGTTGCCGTTGCTTTCGCCCTTGCAGGCGCTCGCCCATTTGCCCGCCGTGACCGTCGACCAGGCCACCTCGCGTGTGCTCGCGTGTGGGCAGCGCATGGCGTGGCAGGCATTCACGGGCGGCCGAGAGCTGAGCGGCCCGGTGTGTGCCGTTCGTGAGCTTACCGAAGGGGCTGTCTTGGTTGCCGTCGTCGCGCAGAACCCGGACGGAACGGTGAAGATCCTTCGCGGATTTGCGCAGTCTCAGCGTCCGATCGGAGTCTAGCAGCCCGGTGCCGCTACTTCGCGCCCCAGCGCTCGGTGGCGAAGTAGAGGCCGGCATAGACCTTTGCCGCGATAACCAGCCCTTCCTGTTCGCGCTGAGTGAGCCATGCCCTCGCATTGCCGATCGGCACCTCGTGCACGACGATTGCTTCGCTGTCGATGCCGCCGCCGGGGCCCACCCGATCCAGATTCCAGGCCAACACGAAATGGACGAGCTCGTTTACGAGACCAGGTGAGGTCGCCGAGCTCGAAACCAGCTCCAGGTCGCGCGCGTCGTGGCCAGTCTCTTCCAAGAGCTCGCGTCGGGCCGCGGAAACCGGATCTTCCCGCTCCTGGCCGAGCTCATCGCCCATCAGACCTGCCGGAAACTCGATGACCCTACGGCCAAGCGGCGTACGAAACTGCTCGACGAAGATCAGTCGTCGCTCGTGGGTGAGCGGCACGATCGTCACCACGCCGGTGCAATTGGGACGTTCGACGAAAAACCATCCGTCGCGCTCGACCATGCGCAAGAAACGTGATTCGGCAACGATGTGGTCAGGCATGAGACAACCAAACGGTTGGTGAAGGGCTAACGGCCCAGGTCCTCGTCGACCCAATCCTTGAGGCTGGAGATTTCCAAGGGATCCTCGTACTTACGGCCGTTGATGTAGATGGACGGTGTGGCGTTGATGCCAAGGTCGTTGCCTTCCGACCGGTCAGCCTGCACGCGCCCTTTGGCCATCTCCGACTCCATGTCGGCGCGCCAGCGGGCAACGTCGAGGCCGACCTCTTTCGCGGCTTTCTCAAGGATTGCAGGAGTAAGATTGTCCGAGTTGGCCCAGATCTTGTCGTTGTAAGGCCAAAACTTGCCCTGTTTGCTGGCAGCCACAGCAGCCTCTGCGGCCAGCCGGGCGTTCGCATGTGAGCTCAAGGGGAAATGCTTGAAGTAGACCTTGATGTCGGCCGGGTATTCCTCGACCAACTGTCGCATCAGCGTCTGGGCATGCTTGCAATGCGGACACTCGTAGTCGACGAACTCGACCACGGTGACGCGGCCAGATGCGTTGCCCTTGCTAGGCGCCCCTGAGACGTCGATGCGAGGGTGGCGAGGTGTGCGGAAGCGTTTCTCGATCTTTTCGCCGATTTCGGAGTCGGTGAATCCTGAATCAACCAGGTGCGCCACATAGCGGACGGCATAGAAGGACGCCCTGCACGTGTTGTCGCGTTTGGCGGAGTAGAGAAGGCTATGGCCCTTCCCGCAGACCGACGACTCGCGGTTCACCACGCGGTAAAAGACCTTGCGTTCGAATTCGTCCAGCTTGCCGATATCCACGCCCGGGGGCGGGGTGTTGTCGTCTGCCGACGGGGAAACCCCCTTTTCGGCGAGCGGCTCCGCGGTTGGCCCGGCTTGGCCCGCCACGGACTCTGAACAGAAACCAGAGGCTACCCACGCAGCAAGCGAGACCGCGGTGGCGAAGACCCATTGTCGTAGGGGGAAGAGCAACATCGGGGCACAGATTAGAAACCGGAGCGCCTTTAGTCAAACCCGGGGAAGGCAACTCCTCATTTGACCTTGCGACTTTCAGAAGACAGTATGTAGCCGAGTTCTAGGCGTCCCGCATGAGCACAGATTACATCGCCTTAGCACTGGTGATTCTCGTCGGCACGGGGGCTGCCCTGCAGTTCTTGGCGCTGGCCAAGTTCCTTGGGGAAAGCCGGCCGAGTGCCGCAAAAAACGTCACCTACGAAGCTGGGTCAGATCCGATAGGTGACCCGCGAGGACGCTTCCCGGTTCGGTTCTACCCCCTGGCCATCCTGTTCGTGGTGTTCGATGTCGAGGCGGCATTCTTGTTCCCGTGGGCGGTGAACTTCCGCGAGCTTTCCTGCGCCGGCGCATTGCGCGGCGGGGTCTGCACGGCGGGTGTTTCCTTGCTTGGGAGCGGCGCGGCGCTGGCGTTCATGGCGGTGCTGCTGGTCGCTCTCGTCTATGCCTGGCGCAAGGGCGTCATCGGTTGGGATTAGACATGCCGCTGAGTTTTTACAGTACGAAGCTTGCCGACGCGATCAACTGGGCGCGCAAGTATTCGCTTTTCCAGTACCCGTTCGTGACCGCCTGTTGCGGAATGGAATTCATGGCGCTTTGGGCACCGAAGTACGACGTCGCGCGCTTCGGTGCGGAGTTTCCGCGGTTCTCTCCTCGCCAGGCGGATCTGCTGATCGTGGTCGGGACCGTCACCGAGCGGCAAGCCCCGGTGTTGCGGCGGATCTACGACCAGATGTGCGAACCCAAGTGGGTGATTGCCTTCGGCGTCTGCGCCTCGACGGGGGGCTTTTACCAGAACTACTCGACCATGCCCGGCGCGGACCAGGTGATTCCCGTCGACGTGTACGTGCCAGGCTGCCCACCGCGGCCCGAACAAGCGCTCGATGCCCTGATCCTGCTGCAAGAACGCATTCAGCGCGGGGAGGGGCACAGCCAGGTGGCGCTTAAGCAAGAAAAGGGCTTTGACGTGCCCCTGGCCGCGATCAGGCCCACCGGGGCGCGCGGGGGAGGGGGCTAGAGACTTCCATGGCCAAGATCATTCTCGACAAGCTAAGGGAACGGTTCACCGCTGGCGAGATCGTGGAAACTGGCTCGCAGCACGGCAACGAGTGGGCGCGGGTTGCGCCCGCGGCCTGGCTGCACGTCGCCGGGTACTTGCTTTCCGACCCGGATTTGCAGATGAGCATGTTCACCGACCTGACTTGCGTCGACCGGCTTCCGCGCGAGCCACGTTTCGACGTGGTCGTGCACCTGTATTCCATCGAGAAAAAGCACCGGGTGCGGCTGCTCGCTGGTGTGCCGGTCGACGGGCCCTGCATTCCGTCGCTGGTTTCTCTGTGGCCCGGCGCGAACTGGTTCGAACGGGAGGCGTTCGACATGTACGGCGTGCGGTTCGAAGGGCATCCCGACCTCCGGCGAATTCTCATGTATCCCGAGTTCCAGGGGCATCCCTTGCGCAAGGACTATCCCAAAGAGAAGCGGCAGCCGCTGGTCCGCCGTTTGCCGGGGAGTGTTTAGCCATGGCATCTGAAACCAGTTCCGAACCCGCCGTCCGCAGACGGGTGGTTTTCGGCGAGGCGGAGGTTTCCGATTTCGACGAAAGCAGTGACTTGCCCGTGGAGAGCATGCCTTTGCGCATGGGGCCTTCACATCCGGCGATGCACGGCACGATCCGGATTGCTCTCGAGGTGGAGGGCGAGAAGATCAAGACCAGCGACATCCAGATTGGATACCTGCACCGCTGCTTCGAAAAGGAATCTGAAAGCGCGACCTGGACGCAGATCTTTCCCTACACCGACCGCCTCAACTACGTGTCGCCGATGCTCAATAACGTCGGCTACGCGCTGGCGGTGGAGAAGCTGCTCGACATCGATCAGAAGGTTCCCGAGCGCGCGCAGTACATCCGCGTGATCGTGGGCGAGATCTCCCGCATCGCCGACCACCTGACGTGCCTGGGCGCAAGCGCGATGGAGCTGGGGGCCTTCACTGTCTTTTTCTATCTGCTCAAGGCGCGCGAATGGCTGTGGGAGCTTCTGGAAGAAATCTCCGGCGCACGGCTGACCCACGCCTATGTTCGAATCGGCGGCGTGATCGCGGACATGCCCGAGGGCTGGGCGGGCAGATTGAGGGATGTCCTGGTGAAGGTGCGCGGGGCCATCGCCGATGCTGACAAGCTGCTCACCAACAACAAGATCTTCCGCGACCGCATGGATGGCGTCGGCATCATCGCCAAGGCGGACGCTGCGGGCTGGGGGCTGACCGGGCCAGTGGCCCGCTCGACTGGACTTGCCTACGACGTTCGCAAGGATCACCCGTATTTGGTTTACGACCGCTTGGATTTCGACGTGCCCGTCGGTTCTACTGGCGACAACTTCGACCGCTATGCGGTTCGCCTGGAAGAGATCTTCCAATCGATGAGGATTCTCGACCAGGCGCTCGCGAAAATCCCCGACGGGCCAATCCTGAGCGACGATGTTCGCGTGGCCTTGCCGGCCAAGCGGGAAACCTACAACACCATCGAAGCCATGATTGCGCACTTCAAGCTGATCATGGACGGCATTCGGGTTCCGCCTGGCGAGGTGTATTCCTTCACCGAGGGCGGCAACGGCGAGCTTGGCTTCTACCTGGTTTCGGACGGAACTGGGCGGCCCTGGAAGTGCCGCGTGCGTCCGCCCTGTTTCGCCAATCTGGCGATTCTCGACAAGATTCTTCCCGGGCTCTTCATTGCCGACGTGGTGCCGACCTTCGGCATGATCAACATGATCGGCGGCGAGTGTGATCGGTAATGGCAGCACCCCCTCTACCCAAAGAAATGGTCACCGTCATCATCGACGGGAAAGAACACAAGGTCGCCAAAGGGTCGAACCTGCTCGAAGTCTGCCGCTCGGTCGGATCCGACGTGCCCTTCTTCTGCTACCACGCGGGGCTTTCCTCGCCGGCGGTTTGCCGCCAGTGCCTTGTCGACGTCAAGGGCGCGCCCAAGCCGGTGCCGTCTTGCTATACGGCGGTCGCCGACAAGATGGAGGTGACCACCAATTCGCCGAAGATCTTGGATGTGCGGCGCCAGATGCTGGAATTCACGCTGCTCAACCACCCCATCGACTGTCCCATCTGCGACAAGGCCGGCGAATGCAGCCTGCAGCGCCAGTACTTCGACTGGGATGGCAAGCTAGCACGCAACGAGGGTATCAAGGTCCGCAAGGCCAAGGTAGTCGACATTGGCAAGCACATCGTGCTTGACCAAGAGCGATGCATTCTGTGCACCCGCTGCATTCGCGTATGTGACGAGGTCGCCAAGGTCAGCGAGCTGACCATGGCCGACCGAGGTAGCCACCAGGTTCTGACCACTGCGCCCGGGCATCGTTTGGACAATCCGTACTCGCTCAACACCGTCGACGTGTGTCCGGTGGGTGCGCTGACCTCGAAGGACTTTCGCTTTGCGAGCCGAGTGTGGGAGCTGACCTCGGTGCCGTCGATTTGCCCGGGCTGCGCCACCGGCTGCAACATCGAGATTCACTCTTCACGCGACAAGATTCACCGGTTGGTGCCCCGGGAAAATCCCGAGGTCAACAAGTTCTGGATGTGCGACGAGGGGCGCTTCGAGTACAAGTCGGTGCAAGACAACCGCCTCTTGCTGGCTACCATGGCGGGCAAGCGCGCCGCGCTCGATGGCGCGCTCGCTGAGGCGACGCGGTTGTTGCGCGAGGCGCTGGACCAGGAACCGAGCAAAGTCGGCGTCGTCTTTTCCGCCGCCGCTACCAACGAGGACGCGCATGCCTTGGCCCGCTTGGCGCTTGACGGTCTGAAGATCGAACGAGCCTATTTGGGCGGACGTCCGCTCGGCTGGTCCGACCAGATTCTGGTCAGCGCCGACAAGAACCCGAACACGGTCGGGGTCGAGCGGATCGTGCCTCCGCCGCTGCGGACCTTGAAGGATCTGATGGCCGACCTCGCGTCCGGTGCGGTCACCGCGCTGCTGGTGCTCGGCAACGAGACCTTGGCCGTCGAGAAAGGAAAGCTGCGCGCATTGGTCGTGCTGTCGTCGCATCGAGGGCCGCTGGTCGCCGCCGCCGATGTGGCGCTGCCGACGGCCGCCTGGGCCGAATCCGAGGGATCGTTCACCAATCGCGACGGCCGGGTTCAGCGCATTCACCCTGCCTTTCCGCCGCGTGGCGAGGGGATGCCCGCGTGGCGTGCGGCGGCCTTGCTCGGCAGCAGGCTCGCGGTCAATCTGGCATACGCGTCTGCCGCCGAGGTGTTTGCCGATGCGGCGGCTCGGCATTCGTTCATGAAGGACGTCGCGTGGGGGCCGCAGGTTGTGCCGGTGCAACTTCGCTTCGGTGATTCGAGAGGGTAGCGATGCTGGGGAACTTCCTGTCCTATGGTTCTCCCGGATTCCTGGCCGTCACTGCGGCCGGCAAGAGCATTTTCTTCGTGCTGATGTTTGCGTTGCCGCTGGCCGGGATCTTGACCTGGATGGAGCGTCGGCAGTCGGCAATGATGCAAGATCGCCTGGGCCCTAACCGCGCCAACCTTGGACCGTTCCGATTCTGGGGAATCCTGCACTTCGTCGCCGACGCGGTGAAGCTGATCTTCAAAGAGGATTTCGTTCCTCCCAAGGCAAACAAGTTCCTGTTCGCTTTGGCTCCGGTTTTGGCGGTGGCGCCGGTCTTCATCGCCAGCGCCATCGTGCCCTTTGGCGCGCCCTTTTGCGCCGGGCATCTGACCGATGTCGTTCCGGCGGGTGTGTGCGCCCAGCCGGTCGATCTGCAAGCCGCTCATTTGGATGCCGGCCTTCTCTTCTACTTCGCGATCTCTTCCCTCGGCGTGTACGGCGCGGCCTTGGCGGGCTGGGCTTCGTACAACAAGTGGGCGCTGATGGGCGGCTTGCGGGCATCGTCGCAGATGATGGCCTACGAGGTCACCATGGGCATGTCCATCATGGCGATGTTTCTGCTCTACGGCACGCTTGAGCCGGGCGCGATGGTGAGCGCCCAAGGCGACATGCCCTGGCAGTGGGGCATTGTCGGGGTTCCGCAGTTCATCGCATTTGTTCTGTTCCTCACCGCGGCCATTGCGGAAAGCAAGCGCANNGCGCACGCCGTTCGACATTCCCGAGGGTGAATCGGAAATCGTCGGCTACTTCGTCGAGTACTCGGGTATGCGCTTCGGCATGTTCTTCCTCGGCGAATTCGTCGAAATCATCGTCAGCAGCGCGGTCATCATCACCGTGTTCTTTGGCGGTTGGCGCTTCCCGGGCGCCGAGTATCTGGCCGCGCACTGGCCGAACTGGATCTTCGTCGTGTTTTCGGTCTTGCTTTGGTCGGCCAAGGTATTCTTGTTCTGCGCCTTCCAACTCTTGATCCGGTGGACTTTGCCCCGTTTCCGCCCGGACCAGCTGTTGCGGCTGGGCTGGCTGCGTCTTCTGCCGATTTCCATCGCCAACGTGGCACTGGCTGCCGGTTGGATCTTGCTGCGTCGCTGAGACCCCATGGCAACCACCGTAAAAATAGTCGCGCGTCCCACCGGTGTCCAAAGGCAGACCTATCTCCTCGGCGTCACGCAAGGGCTTTGGGTCACGTTTCGTCACTTGATCAGCAATTGGCTTGGCAACCTGGTCGGTCGTCGCAAGCAGACCAGGATCGCGACGCTATCCTATCCCGAGGAGAAGAAACCGTATCCGCCGCGCAATCGCGGCCTGCACCGCTTGATGAGGCGCGAAGACGGCGAGGTCCGCTGCGTGGCGTGCATGATGTGCCCGACGGTGTGCCCCGCCCATTGCATC
>PMLH01000501.1 GCA_003159055.1 Myxococcales bacterium | reverse complement strand
GCGATCTTCAGCACCAACACCGGCACGCATTCGGGCAATCTTCAAGTCAACATGGTGCCCAGGGGGGAGCGGTCGCTGTCGGACGTGGAGGCGGCCGAAAAAGTCCGCGCGGCGCTCAAGAACGCCCTGCCGGGTACCCAGCAGTTCTTCTTCATCGGCGGCATCGTCAAACGTATCCAGAACTTCGGCGCGACCAATCCGATCGACGTCGAGGTTCTCGGCTATGACTTCGATGCCGGTTCCACCTACGCAAACCAGCTGATGGCGAAGATGCGAGGCTTGTCGGATGCGGAAGGCCGACCGCTGGTGGTCGATGTGCAGTCGTCGCGCGAGGAGAACAGCCCCGAGTTCGACGTCAACGTAGACCGCGAGAAGGCCGGGCTTCTGGGCGTGTCCGAGCAGGATGTGGCGCAGACCATCTTGGTGGGCCTCTTGGGAAACACGCAGATTTCTCCCGTGCCCTACACGGATCCGAAGACCGGCAACGAGTACTACATCAACGTTCGCATGGGAGACCACGATCGCGAGCACGTTGCCGACCTGGGCGACATGTTCGTGCGGACGCCATCGAACGGCATTGTCAACGTCGACACCTTGGCCCGCATTGAAAGGCGCAGCGGCCCGGTCATGATCGACCGCAAATACCTACAGCGCATCGTCCACGTCACCGCCAACGTTGCGCCGCAAGCGGATTTGGGTGCGGCCAGCGATGCGGTTCAGAACCTGGTCAACCAGCTGCAGCCCCCGGACGGATTTTCTGCAACCCTGGGTGGGCAGACCGCAGAGCAGAAAAAGGCGTTCCTAGGCCTGGCTTTTGCGGCGATCATGGCGCTTCTGCTGGTCTACATGGTGCTTGCCAGCCAATTCAAATCGCTCATCGATCCGCTGGTGATCATGTTCAGCGTGCCGCTCGGCGTGTCGGGTGTGTTCATCGCTCTTTACCTCACCGGCACCAAGCTGTCGGTCAACAGCTTCATGGGCATTATCATGATGGTCGGTATCGTGGTCTCGAACGGCGTGCTCTTGGTCGATTTCGCGAACGTGCTCCGGGGCCGCGGAAAGGACCTGGTCGATGCAACCATCGAGGCCGGCCGCACGCGGTTGCGCCCGATCTTGATGACCACCATCGCGACCGTCCTCGGGTTGATTCCGATGGCACTCGGTATCGGCGAAGGCAGCGAGACCAACCTGCCGCTCGCCCGCGCCGTGATCGGCGGTCTGATAGTTTCCACCTTCTTCACGTTGTTTCTGGTGCCCGCGCTTTATACGTCGCTGGACCGTTTCGCCAAGCGCCGCGCGCCCGACGAGGATGACGACGTGGCAGCAGGAGTCGTGCATGCGTAGGACCCATCAGATTCGAGCGCGGCTGGGCCGGTTTGGTCTTCTGCTGGTGTTGGCTTCCGCAACGTCGGCCCACGCCGAAACCGATGCCCGGATACGGCCGATTCCCACCCTCGAGCCGGTCTCGCCCGAGGTGGCGGTCGGATACGAGAAGATCTCGCTGACCGAGGCGGTCCGTCGCGCACTCGCCCGAAACCCGACTGCGGTGGTCGCTTTTCAGGAGGTGCAACGGTCGCAGGCGCTGCTGGCCCAGGCGCGGGCGGGCTCGCTGCCGTCGCTGGTTCTGAGCGGCAGCCTGGTCCGATTGGATTCGGACCGCGTTCTTTCCAGCTCTGGGCTTCCCACGGGTCGAATCGAGGGTGATCAGGTCATCCTGAGCCCTGGTCCACTGGCGTCGAGGGTCATCGCCGCCAAGACCCAGGAGTCCGCCAACCTCACGCTCAACGTTCCGTTGATCGCGCCGCGTGCATGGACGACGTGGTCGGAAGCATCCATGAACTTGAACAGCGCCAAGGCAAGCGGAGAAGACACGCGCCGTACCCTGGCCACTTCGGTGGCTCGGTCCTATTTGGCGATCATCTCGCTTAAGCGCCAAGTGGACATCACGACACGCGCAGTGGCCAACGATCGTTCGCACTACGACTACACCCATACGCGCTTCGCGGGCGGCGTTGGCACGCGGGTTGACGAGGTGAGGGCGGCCCAGCAATTGGCCTCGGACGAAGCGACGCTTTCTTCGACTTACACCTCGCTGGTGCGTGCGCGCGAGGCCCTTTCAGTCCTGGTCGCCGACGACAAGCCGGTCGACACGCTCGACGACCTGGTCCTGCCCTACGGTGATGCCAACTTCGACGACTCAGCGTCTCGCCGACAGGACGTGCAAGCGGCCAAGCAGCGCGCTCTTAGCGCGGAGAAGGTTAGAAAGGATAGCTGGACCGATTTCATGCCGGTCGTGAACGGGCAGATCCAGCCCTTCTTCCAAAACCCCGCCTCTCTCACCACGCCCGAAACCGGCTGGCAAGCGATGGTCCTCCTCAGTTTTCCGTTGGTGGAAGGTGGCCTTCGCCGCGGACAGATGCGCGAGCGCGACGCCCTGCTGGCCGAGGCGCGTGCCCAATACGACGGGCTACTGCGACAGACGCGCTCTGATTTGCGCGTGGCCGTGGAAGCGGTTCGTCGCGCCGACGAGGCCATGCGTTCATCGAGCGCCGCCGCTGAGCTTGCGCACCAGGCTCTCGACTTGGCGAACCTCGCCTACCACGCCGGCGCGACCACCAACATCGAGGTGATCGACGCCGAGAGGCGGGCGCGCGACGCCGACACCGCCGTGGTCGTCGCCGAAGACAACGTCCGACAAGCGCGCCTGGACTTGTTGGTCGCAGCCGGCCAATTCCCCTAGCGGCGCTTGCCACGGGCGCTGAAGGCTTCGTCATCGGACCGCGTGTCGGTGTAGCCCGCGACTTTCATGCCGTGGAAGAGCGCCAGCAACACCGCTGTCTCGACCGAAACGCGTGCGTTCTTCACGCGGTTTTTCGCGGGCGACACGAACGCGTTCCTGGCGGTCGCGAGGTTCGCCTTGGAGAGGTCACATTCATCGAAGTTGGCGCCTGCAAGATCGGTGTCGGTGAAGTCGGACTCGCCCAGGTGGCACGCGATGAAGGCCGACTCAAGGGCCTTGCAACTGCGGAAGGGGGTCTTGCGCAGGTTGAGCTTCACGAACGAAGCGTAACGCAGGTCGCATTCCTCGAACCCGAGGCTCGGGTTGGACCCGAGACTGGACCAATCCACGCCCATCAGTTTGGAACGGCGGAAAGATACGCCATGCAGCCTGGCCAGCGGGAATTGCGCGCGCGTGAGGTCGCAATCCTCGAACACGCAATCTTCCAACCGCACGCGCTTCCAGGTGCTGGCGTCCGCACGTAGCCCGCGAAACACGCAGTGAGTGAATTCCTTGTCGGTTAGCTCGGCGCCTCGCAGGTCCAAACGCGAAACCGTTGCATCCTGGAAGGATGCGTCCCGCAGGAGGTCGTCAATCGACGGGGGCGACGCGCTGGACATCTAGGGACAGAGCACGGGCGTCGGTGAGTCGAAGCAGCCGGGCGGCTCGTCGCCAAACACGAGCTTGGTGCCGCTGTACACGGTGATGTGCCTCGATTTCGGCGGATCGCTGCCGTCGGAAGGTGCGCCAGCCAGGCCCTGGTAACTCCAGTCGTTCGACGCATCCCAGGTGCAACCAGCGCCGTTGTTGACCCCGAGGTCAAGCTGGAAGGTGCGCGGCGCCTTGAGCTGCACGATGCGTCCCCAGAACTGGTAACCCTCAAAGCCCATCTCGAGGTAGTAGGTGCTCGAGCTCTTGGGGCAGGCTTGGGGTTTGCTGATGCTGGTGGGCTCGCCAAATTCGGTGGCGCCGCGATCGTAGATCAGGCTGGCGGTCACGTCGCTGATGGACTTGCCGCCCTTCTGCAACTCGCTGATGTCGAAGAAGTACCGGATCTTCACGTGGGTGTCGTAGCGCGGAACGTGCTGGGTCTCGTTGACCAGGGTCACGGTGACCTGCGACCGGCAGCTTCCGGCTCCATTGGTGTTCGAGAGCGTGTAGTACTCGTCGCCGTCCGGCTCGAACGGCGGGAAGTTGCTGAGCGGACACTGCCCGCTGCCCCACAGCGAGTACTGGGCCGCGAGCGCCGCGATCAGCGAAACGTTGTAATCGATGGTGACCTCGTTGCTGCCGAAGTCGGACCGCTTGTCGACGTGGTTGTCGTTGCCGTCGGGGCCGTTCACCAGCGCGCCCCAGATGATGTGACGGTTGGCCACTGGATTGTCAGGCTCGCCCCAGATGGAGGCGTGGCCGGCGGCGTGGTGGGGCTGCAAACAATACTTGTTCGTGTACCCCATCATGTACGAAGTACCGCCGTTGAGTTTGTTCGCGCCGAGGATGTATTCCATCTGTCGCTTGGCCCAAGGCTGGATCGCCGCGGCTGCATCCTTGTCGTCGGGGAACAGTTTTGCGTAGAGCAGCGCCACGAACTGGCCGGCCGAGTTGTAGCGAGCCGAGCCGTAGGCATAGAGGACAGAGAATCCTTGCGGTGTCATCGCCACGGTGCCGTTCGGCCACTTCATCGAATCGTCACGTGCGATGCTGGCCATGGCCTTGGCCATCGGATGATTCTGATCGCGCAGGATCTGTGCCATCTTGAGGAACACGCCGGTGCGCACCGAGTTCCAGTCGTGGGTGGCCGACTCGGCCCAGCAGCTCGCGCTGGCGTCGATCAGGCACGGGGTCTTGAAGCCCGGGAAGCCATCCAGCCAGCCGCCGCCCTTGGCGTTCGGACCCAGAATGTCGTCGAGGTACGACTGCGCTCCAGTCGCGAGGTAGAGCCAGACCGCTGCCCAGGCCAGATCGTCGTAGGCGTACTCGGAGGTGTAAAGGCCCCCTGTCACGTCTCCGACTTTGTCCGGGTACTTGGCGGCGAACTTGTACAGTGCGGTGGCGTATTTGAGGCATTTGTCCGCGTAGCTCGGGTCGCTGGCCTTGAGCACCAGGGCAGAAGCGGCCAGGGCGGCGGCGGCGCTGGCGGTCGTGTCGGCCGCCGGAGATTCCGAGGTGACGAAGTAGCCCTTGCGCGGGCAGAAATCGATGCGACGCAACTCGGGCGGCATCCAGCCGCAGGTGTGATCGGTTTGATCGCCGACCTGCTGGGCAAAGGCCACCAGGTTGCCGCTGCCGTCGAGGAAGGTCGATCGCATGAAGTAGTCGTCCGTCCAGCGCAGCAGATTGAATGCCTCGTCTTCCAGGCCCGTGGCCCGGAAGGAATCCGGATACTCGTAAAGGCTCCACGCCAGGGTCGAGCCCGTGAATCCGGTCGTGAGGCCGAACTTGATGAAGTCGCCAGCGTCGTGGAATCCGCCTGACAGATCGACTTCGCCAGTACTATTCGGATCGAGAATCGCCTTGTTCTTGGTGATGAAGGCCTGCGACATGTCGACGCCGGTCTTCGAGGTCGGATCCAGCTTGATGTGCTGGTCCATCACGTGCGCGTCGCCGCGCCACTGCACGTAGGTGTTGACCACGCCGGGCCCCGATTTGTTGACGCTGAGGAACCACAAGGCCTTCTGGAACGCCTCGCCGAGGCCGCCCTCGGTGCCTTGGCAGTTCGGCGTGGCGGGGAATGGCATCGGCGGATCCGAACGCGGACAGGTGGTGTCGGGGCGGGAATCTCGGCCCAAGTCGCGACCGAGATCCGGCGCCGCCGGACGAGCATCCGAGCCCGGGGCCAGATCTGGGCCGCCGGGCGGGGCATCGGGATCGCTGACCACGCGGGTATCCGGGATCGCACCGTCGGGAAGATTTCCAAGCGAGCCTGCGTCACTGAGGTTGGACGGAAGTCCTGCATCGGAGAGCGGCGGTTCCGGCAGTATCAGAGGGTCGTCGACCTTCACGACCCCGGGATCCGGGTTTGGCAGAAGCAAGTGTGAATTGCAGCCGAGAGCAACAACCAGCGTTGTGGCCACCAGACCAAGGTGCAGAGGCTTACACGAATGCTGATGCATAGATCTTTGCCCAATACGGGGAGCCGCGGCCGTCGCGATCGAAAGCCCGAGCGGACAATGAATGGTACCACAGAGCCGCGGTTCTGAAGTCAGAGGGCGGATGACGCCATGAGCCTGGAGGCGGCTTTGTCAATAGCATTGCGCTGGATCACACCCCGGCTGCGATACAGATTGCCCGCCGTACCAGGCCATGATACCCGTGGATCATGGCGGCGCTGTCGAGTTTGAAGCGACTCGCTCGACTTTCCGGTTGGCTGTGGCTCAGCCTTCTGGCGATGCTGATTGCCGCTTGCGGTGCGCTGTTTGCCAGTGCGTGTAAGCAATCCACAGCTGGCAAGGATGCCGGGCCGGACGCGAGGGACACGGGCGCGAACGATGCGTCCACGATCGTCTTGCCGAATCCCGATGCAGCGCCAGCAGGAGAGGCAGCGGCACCGACCGACGCCGGCGAGGACGAGCTCTGGAACGTGCCCTGCGAGTAATGGGTCGGGCGCCCGGGATTTGTCTTCGTGAAAGTCGCTTTCCTATCTCTGCGCGCTGATGAGCCCTTGACCTACGGTCTGATGGCGCTGGCTGCCACTTTGCGCCAACACGGGCACGAGGTGACGCTGGTGCAGGGCAATGACCTCGGCACGGTGACGAAGGCGCAATCGACCGAGGCCGCCGACGTGCTTGCGATGTCCGCGACAACCGGCCTGCATCGCATCTATCTCGCGTGGACGCACGGCCTGCGCAAACGCTTTCCCGACAAGATCATCGTCATGGGCGGGCCACACCCGACGTTTTTTCCTCAGGTGATCGCGCAGGCTCCACTCGATGGCGTTTGCCTCGGAGAAGGGGAAGAGTCTTTTCCCGATTTTCTCGACCTTGCGGCCAGCGGTTTTCCGCGTGTTCCTGCCGGGTGGTGGATTCGGCGCGACCACGGGCGCGGCCCGGTCGAGCAGGGCCCCGCGCGCGGGCCGATTCGGGACTTAAACGCTCTGCCGGCGCCGGCATTCGATCTCTTCTACGACGCCGATCCTCGCTACCGGAAGGAGCCCAATNNCAAGACCTTCCTGGCCGTTCGTGGCTGCCCGTATCGTTGTTCGTACTGTTTCAATCGCAACCTCAACGAACGCTATCGCGGCTATGGTCCATTGGTGCGCACGCGCGATCCCGAGCAGCTGTGCGACGACATCTTGGCGGTGAAAAACCGCTGGGGCGCGCGCCTGATCTGGTTTCTCGACGCGAATTTCGTGGCCCACCTGCCGTGGCTGGAGGCGTTCGTGCCCGTGTACCGTCGGCGCGTCGGGCTGCCAGTCTTCTGCAAGTTGCGCCCGGAGCGAGCCACTGACCGCGTGGTTCGTCTGCTTTGCGAGATTGGCTGCACCGGCGTCGGTGTCGGCATCGAGTCCGGCTCCGAACGCGTGCGTCGTGAGATCCTCTCTCGCCCTGCCAGCGACGAAGACATCTTGGGCGGTTGCCGACGTTTGAAGGCGGCGGGTATTCGAATCATGTCCTTCAGCATGCTCGGCATTCCCAGCGCGAGCTTCGAGGAAGAGCTTCGCACCGTGGCGCTCAACGTTGCCTGTGGGGTTGACCTGGCGGCCGCCACCATCCTGCAGCCCTATCCAGGAACCGCCATTGCGACCTGGGCAGAACAGCACGGCTACTTCGACGGGAACTACGACCGCCTCGGCTATTCCTACTTCGACGCTTCGCCGTTTGCGTATCCGACGGCGCAGGCGCGGAACCGGATAACCAACCTGCAGCGCCTGTTCAGCTACGCCGTGGAATTTCCCGAGGTGCGCCGTCACATCCGCTGGCTCATCGATCGCGAGCCAAACCGGTTGTTTCATTTCCTTTTCAAGACCCGTCAGAGCCGCGGTCTGCGCCAGGGTTTCTACCGCGGCTTCCGGCGCGGCCCCGCCGTCGACGCCGGGACCTCCCTTCACCTGCTGCGGGCTTGCCGCGATCTACGCATTGATTGACCCCAGCCAACTACGGCCGGCGTCTCGGCCTTCGCAGCAGGGTGAGCCCGAGGGCAAGAAAGGCGAACCATGCCGAGACCTCCGGGGGTCGTGGCGACCCAATCGCAACCGAACAACCGCTGGCGGAAGTCGGCGCCGAAGAATTCCTCCCGGTGTTGCCGGCCCCACCGGCATGTCCGCCACTGGCGTTCGGGGCGTTGGTTGCGGCGCTCGTGCCAGGGTTTCCGCCCTGGCCGCCGCCTGAGGTTCCCCCTGCGGCCGCGCCGCCATTGGCCGTGGCCCCTCCCGCCGCTCCGCCTCCAGCGGCGTCGCCTGCACCGCCTGTAGAGACTCTGCCGCCACCTCCTGGCGCGCCGCTTGCGCCTCCACCGCCGCCGCCCCTCCCGCCGCCGCTTTCGGCGGTTGACGTCGTCGCAACAGACGTGCCGCCGCCGCCATTTCCCGTGTTTCCACCACTGCCGCCCATGATGCCGAGGCTTGCATCGGTGGCAGCGTCGGTGTCGCGGGTTGGGCCAAGATCGTGCAGTGCCAGATCCCGCCCAGCGTCGGTAGCAACAGCAAGGTCGCCGGTGGCTCCGCCATCGCCCGATGCTGCCGAAACGCTGACGTCGGCGCACGCGTGGTAGACGCCGCTGAAAGGTCCGGTGTTGGTGCCGTCGGTTCCGGTGCTCATGACCTGGATGAGCTGAAGCACGCAGGCCGGGCATTCTTTGTTTGGAACCTGCACGCTTTGGGAATAGGTCTGGGTTCCGGTCTTGTCTTGAATGCCATCGACCAAGTCCCAGCTTGGCAACGGGTTTGGAATGGTGAGATCGGTCGGCTCCATGAAGTCAGACTGGTTAGCGGACAGGGCGATGCGGTAGTGGCCGGCGTGGGAAACGCTTTCCTTCCAGGTGACCGTCAGCGCCTGGCCGGGCGTCAGTTTTGTGACTGTGCCTGTCGCAGTGCCAGAACCGCATGGTGCGGTCTTGAGCCCATTATCGTCCTGAACGAAGCGAGCCGTTGGGCTCATCAATCGGATATGAGCGTCGGCGACTGCTGCGAATAGAAAACACGGAAAGAAGACGGCGAAATACAACGACTTGCGCATGGATTCTCCTCTGGACTGCCGGAGCGGAGCCACGCGACCGCGCAGAAGTCACAATCCTGACCGGCTTACTGGTGAAATCAACTTCGGCCGGCAGGAGATTTGCGCTTGAGCCCGCTGACGCCGGGAGCCGGCGTTCGGCCGCGTAACCCTCGGCAGCTTGTTCTGGCGAAAACGGCCCGACTGTTGTTTACTTCGCCCGCTTTTGTAGTTAATGCGCAGACACGCCATTCCCAAGGAGATGTTCTTATGAAGATTTCGCACCATCGTTCGCTTCTGTTTGCCAGCCTATTCGGACTTTCTGTGTCCGGTTTGTGGATGGGAGGATCGGGTTGCAGACCGACCAGCGACCAAGGCTCCAGCGAGGGCGGCAGCGGCGGCAATTCCGGCGGCCAGGGTGGCAACGGCAACGGCGGCAGCGGCGGGAGCAGCAGCAGCGGTGGTGACAGCAGCACGGGGGGCGACTCCGGCGGCAGCGGCGGGAGCAGCAGCGGCGGCGACAGGAGCACGGGCGGTGCGACCAGCGCCGGCGGAAGCAACAGCTCCGGCGGCAACTCCGGCGGCAACGGCGGAACCAGCAGCAGCGGTGGAAGCACGACGTCCAGCGGTGGCGGAAGCACGGGATCGGCCGGCGAATGCACCGGGACGGCCCCCTCGGACGCGAAGATTACGGATTTTTCGGACGCAACTGGCACCACCAGTATCACCGTCGGCACCGTAGGCGGGGTTTTCGTGTATCCGTCGACCGGTGGCCCGACCGCAGCTATCGCGGATGGCGCGCTTCACGTGACTGCCTCGGTCGCGGCATCCTCCTACTGGGGCTTCGGGATCTACTTCACCAATTGTCTCGATGCCTCGGCCTACTCGGCGGTGAAGTTCAATCTCAAGGGCACGACGGATTGCCCGATGAAGTTCGGCGTCAACATGAGTGTGGACGACAAGGACAGCGGTACCGGCAAGGCTGGCTGCACCGGCACTGCTTGCTACGGCCCCAACGCTGCAATCGCGGCTTCCGACATCACGACGGGTGGTAAAGACGTCACCGTCACGTTCGACGCCCAGGCGGGTGGTTCCCCGGTCACCACGGTGGGCTCGCACAAGGCCGCGCTGACCGGCATTCAATGGCAGTTCGCTTCCAGCACGGCTGCCTGCACTGCCGATGTCACGGTCGACAACGTGACCTTCGTTCAGTAAGCAGCCTGTTTCTTCCAGCCAACCGGGGCCCAGTCAGCGAATCTGACTGGGCCCTTTCTTTTGGCGTACCCAGCACCAACGTTGGTAGGCCTACCAATCGGAGTCTTCGGCATCTAAATGGCAAAGCGGACTGAAGGACTCCCCAATGACGCACACAGGTCTCGTTCTTCGCATCACCACGGCGAGTTGTCTTGTCGCGTGTGGTGCCACGGTCCTGTGGGCAGCGACCTCGCGAAAGAAAGAAGGTGTGGCGGCCGTGGCAAGTGATACCCCGACATTGGACCAGACCGCGAAGGAGGCGCGCCTCAAGCAGCTGAGCCCACTGCAGCGTGAGGTGACGCAAGCGTGTGGCACGGAACCGCCGTTTGGCAACGCGTACTGGGACAATCACCGCGACGGGATCTACGTGGATGTTGTCTCGGGCGAACCGCTCTTCTCGTCCAAGGACAAGTACGATTCTGGAACTGGCTGGCCCAGTTTCACCAAGCCCCTCGAACCCGGGCATACGGTGACCAAGGCCGACAATTCCCTCTTCGAGAGTCGCGTCGAGGTACGCTCGGCGCGCGCCGATTCGCATCTAGGCCACGTTTTCGACGATGGACCCGGACCGACCGGGAAGCGCTATTGCATGAACTCGGCGGCCATGCGGTTCATTCCCGTGGCCGAGATGGCCGCGGCCGGATACGGGCAGTACTTGCCCCTCTTCGGCGGCGCGGCGGGCGGCGGGCCGGCTGCGGAGACTCACGCCAAGGCGACCGCGACGCTTTCCGGGGGCTGCTTCTGGGGCGTGCAAGAACTGGTGCGCAAGCTTCCCGGCGTCTTGTCTTCGACCGTTGGCTACACCGGCGGAACCAAGGGCGAGCCGAGCTATGAAGACGTCCACACCGGGCGAACCGGACATGCCGAAGCAGTGGAAATCGTCTACGACCCGAAGGGCATCACCTACGAAACCATCCTGCGCTACTTCTTCCGGCTACACGATCCGACCACGCCCAACCGGCAGGGCAACGACGTTGGGACGCAATACCGATCCGCGATCTTCTATCATGACGAAGAGCAGCGAAAGGTCGCCGAGCGCGTGAAAGCGGAGGTGGATCGCTCGGGAAAATGGCCGGCCAAGGTGGTCACCCAAATCGTACCGGCGTCGACGTTCTTCCCGGCTGAGGACTATCACCAAGACTATCTGCAGAAGCACCCGGACGGCTACACCTGCCACTATTTGCGTGACTGATCTGACCCGGGCCTACCATCGCTCCGGCGGCGTCGGCGGCAGTCCATCCGGCTCGTCATCGGCGTATTCGGCGGAAAGGAAGGGTCTCGCCAAAGTCGGCTTGACAAGGGGCCGCGTCGGGCGCTTCGCCAAGATGGGCGGGTTTTTGGGGCTGCTGGGCAGAGGACCCAGCAGCGGGATCCTCTTCTCCGGCAGCGCCACGGCCAAGGATGGCGCCGGCATTTCAGGCGCAGCTGGCGTCGTCGGTGGCTGTTGTTGCTCGGCGACCGGCGCTTGAGGATCGCTCGCAGGGATCGGAGGGACCGCGACCGGTCGAGCCGGTTCGGCCATCACCGCCGCTGCAGGTGCTGGCGGCGGCAGCGCGGGAGGGCTGCTTGGTCGGATCGCGATCATGGCGACGTTGGCCCCGGCAATCACGACGTTCAAGCAGACGATAACGATCGCCACCTTGAAGAAGCGCGCAAGGACGTTCTGGGTTCGCTCTGCCGCCGCATCGCGCTCCTCGGCCTGCGCGGCCAGGTATTGTTGCAGGGATTCCAATGTCGGACTTTCTTTCGCCTCGTCCTCATTGCCATCCGCCGCTTCGCGTTTTTGTGACATTGCGCCATTTTAACGCGTTTGGTGACTAGGTCAAGCGAAACTGCGAGCAGCAAAAACCCCGATGCATCGGGATTGACGATGGATTGGTGCGACGCTATTGCCAAAGCATGAGCCTTTCGCCCGAGCAGGCGGCACGAGAATTTATCGACCTCTTTGGCGCCGCCTTCTTGCGTTTCCACCGGCGCGCACCGAAGCGTTCGGTGTGGACGCCGCAGGGGTGGGCCGTGCTCCAACACCTGGAAATAGCCGGGCCGCTCACGGTCACCGAGGCTGCGAGGCACATGAATCGGGCGCAGTCCGTGATGAGCGAGATCGTCGACGGGCTCGAGCGCAAGGGCTTGCTCGCCCGCATGCGCGACGCGCGCGACCGCCGGCGATGCCTGGTGTGGCTCACCGACGAGGGCCGGGCGGCGATGGCCACCGAGCGCCAGGTGCTGTGCAGCGAGCGGTTGGGGCGGGCGTTTGCCAAGCTCGGGGGTGACACCGCTTCCAATCTGCTGGGTGCCTTGCGAATGCTGGTCGATGCCGTCGGCGACGCAACGCCTGTCGAAGATCCGACGAGAGTCGCTGTCAAAGAAACGCGAACGCAAAGGAGAATACGATGAGCCAACACCAGTGCCAAAGCTGCGCAATGCCGATCGAAACCGGCCTCTATTGTCAGTATTGTTCCGACGAGAAGGGCAACCTTCAGCCATTCGAAGAGCGCTTCGAGCGGATGGCGCAGTGGATGTCACGCCAGAAGCCGGATCTATCGCCCGACGAAGCACAAAAACAGACGCTGGCCTATATGGCGCAAATGCCGGCATGGCGCGATCACCCGAAGGTGAAGGCGGGGGCGACCAAGTAGTATTGGGTTCACTTGGAACCGAGCAAGGCCAACGTTTCTTCGAGATTGAGGCGCGCGAGTCCTTCGGTGAGACGAGCGACCCGGGCAGCATTGGCCGCGCCGGCGGTGCTTGCCTGGCCGGCCCTCACCAGAGCGGCATCATGGCGTTCGCGCAGCAGGGCCAACTCAGCCTCGACATTGATCGCGCTGCGCAGAAGATACGAGGCCGCCTCGCCTCGCGAGCCCAAGGCTTCGTACGCCACGCGGATGCGCTTGAACCCTTCCGGATCGCTGTGCGGCGGGTGTTTGGTCAGGGCCGTGAAGTAGGCGCGCTTGATGGCCGCCGGGTCGAGGGTTGGGGCGATTCCCAGAACGCTAAACGGGCTCTCGTCAACAAAGTCTGCAGGATTCATGCATCGTTCTCGTCGAGGGGCAGTTCGAGCTGGCCCGGGCCGCTTCGCGGGTTGGTTTTTCGTGGCGCCTTCTTTCTGCGCTTTGCTCGACCCTTTCCGGGGGATCTTTTGGGTCTGTCCCCAAACATCAAGCTGAGGACAGCTTGGGCTCGTTGGTCTTCGGCCGTTGGCTCTGCGCCGTCCGCCAGCACCGCCCGCTGATAGGCGTGGGCTACATTCTTGAGAAGACCGAGCGGGACGTCGAGTTTGGCGATGCGGTCGATGGCGCGCGCGAGGGCGATTCGGTCGGTTCGAAATCGCTCAATCATCGCGCGGCAGGTCTCTGCGATCAGGGACGGCAGCATCGTCGAATCGCCCAGGGAAAGCTCACCGATGACTTCCAACCAGGCAGTGATGTCCGCGCGGTTCCCGACGTAGGCTTGCACGATCTCGAAGCGTTGGCTGGGTTGGCTGGTCTGGGAAAGCGCGTAGGGCAGAAGCTCCGCGAAGTAGGGGAGCAACCGGAGACCGAAGCGCCGCCACAGAGACAGTCCGCCAGCGCCCAGGAAAGGTAGGTTCGGGTCGGCTTTGCTGGCCGCCAAAGCGATGCGGTCGACGGTCGCCATGTCCGCGAACGATTGACTGCCAAGCATCATGCGTTGGCTGTCTTCTTCGGCCATCTCCATCATGTCGGGGAGCATACGAGCGAGATCGTCCCGCACCTCCTCGCTCGCGTCCTTCCACAGAACATCCATGATGTCCGCGACGATTTCGCCCGGCTGGCCCCACAGAAGGCCGTCGAGCATCTCGCTCCGGGCGTGTCGGTCGAGCTTACTGGAATAGGCGGCGAGGGCCTTGCCCCGGCGGCACACTTCGCGCGAAGCCGCCTGTAGCCAGGTGGGGCCGGAGAGCCAAAGCCGGTCCTCCGGTTCGGCCGCCGCGGCAAGTGCCTCCAGCGCCTCGGACTCGCCTCGCCTGGGCGTCTTGGTCGCGACCGTCGTGATGAGCAGCCGAGTGGCAAGCAAGATCTCCTCTGCCAGGTCGTCTTTCGCTCCGTCGGACAGGCGGGCCAACAACCGCGCGGGAACGGCGAGGGGGTCTTTCGAGCTTGCTTGCAGCAAAAGCTCGCGCAAGGCAAGGCTGCCGCCCTGCTTTCGCAAGGTCAGGGCGACCTCCGAGGGAGCACGCTCCAGCCAGGCGCGAAGGCTTTCTGCAACCACGATCGGCGGCTGCGTGGCAAAAAGCACGTAGAGCGCTTCTTCGGCCCCAGCGGACGACGTGGGCAGTGCTGGTGGCGCGAGGTGAGGCTGCGCGCGAGAGTCGACACCAAGGCGAGGATCGGGCGCGGCCGAAGGCGGCAGCCGGTCGAGATCCAGGTCCGCCACGTCCTGCGGACTCACCTGCCCCTGCCCGCTGATCCACGCGGCGATGGCGTGTGCCAAGGCGGGCGCTCGTGCGGTCACCGTCTCGACCAGCGACTTCCATATGCGACCAGCCCGTGCGAAATCTCGCGCTCGCATGCAGGACAAGAAAAGCGGCCAACGCGCGCTGGCCACGCTCGTGTCGTCTGCTGCGTGGAAAAGCAGTCGCGGCTCCTGCTCCGCCCGCGCGGCCAGGGTGTGCGGCCGCGCCCACGCCGACGCCTTTTGCAAATCCGGCAGCGCCTGGCGAAAGGCGGGCGCAATCAAGGCAAGCAATGGTTCGCGCGCGGCCTTGTCCAGCGCCAGCACGGCATCGACCGCCGATTCCAGATCCCGGCGAGCGAGTGCCTTGTCGATCTGCTCTCTCGCCCGCCGCTCGCGCTTGTCCTGGCTGCCGCGTCCCATGGCTATCAGGGAGGCGTCGTCTTGTCAGCGGACTGGGCTTCGTGGTCCAGGAACAGATCGAGCAGCACGTCCTCGGCCTGTTCCTGAGCACTTGGGTTCGTGGCCGCCGCCAGCTTGGACAGTAGCTCCTCCATCCTCCGCTGCTCGTCGCCAGACAGGGACGCGAGCAAGGCGCGTGCCTTGCGCACGATGGGGCTGTCGGGGCGATTCGTCGGCGCGCCTGGCGCGGCGGCGGGCGCNNCCGTTCAAATCGTAGGCGAATTCCACCTTGATCGGCGAGCATTCGGGCGCGGGAGCAAGGTCGAAACGAAACGAGCCCACGCGCGTGTTTTGTGAGCAAAGCCGGGCTTCGCCCTGGAAGACCTCCACCTCCAGCCGCTCCTGATCCTCGACCATAGTATAGAACTCCTCGGCGCGTTGGGCGGGGAGCACGGTGTTGCGCCTAAGCACCGGGGCAAAGGTGTCAGGCTCCTCCCCATACGCATCCTCGCGGCCAATCACGCGCATTCCCAGGCTGTGGGCCGACACATCGACCAGGATGCGCTCCACCGCCGCCCCTCGCAAAAGGCCCGCTTGCAGCGAGGCACCCAATCCCACCGCCAGGTCGGGATCCACGTCTTCGTGGATGGGGGCGCCGAAAGCGTCCTCAAGCAGCGAGCGCACCAAGGGGATACGCGTGGAGCCTCCGACCAAACAGATGCGACCTATTTGCCCAAGATCGACCTTGGCATCCTCGAGGGCCTTGCGGGAATGCTCGATCGTGCCTTCCAGCAACGGACGGATGAGATCCTCGAACTGCCGGCGGGTGATGGTGGTTTCGAGATGAATCGGCTTGCCCGCGACGGTGATGAGGAATTCCTCGCGCACATCCACGGTCGTGGCGAGCGAGAGCTTGATCTTGGTTTCTTCGGCCAGGCGGCGCAGCTTGGCCATGGCGCGCGCGTCCTCGCGCGGATCAACGCCGTGCTTGGCTTTCAGATCATCGAGAAAGACCTGCAAGACACGGTCGTCGAAATCGTCGCCGCCCAAGGCGGTATTGCCCGCAGTGCTACGCACCTCGCGGATCTGGCCGGCCACGTCGAGCACGGAAACGTCGAAGGTGCCGCCGCCCAGATCGTAGACGACCACAATTTCGGACTCCGCTGCGGACTCCGCCTCACCCACGTGATCGTAGACCAGCGAGGCGCTGGTCGGTTCGTTGAGCAGGCGCAGCACGTGAAGTTTTGCGAGCTCGCCAGCACGCAGGGTGGCGCGCCGCTGGGCATCGTCAAAATAGGCCGGAACCGTCACGATGACATCCGCGATAGGCTGCCCCAGGGCCTGTTCGGCCCCGGTCTTGAGCGCGGAAAGAATCGCGGCCGAGATGTCCGCGGGCGAGTACGATCGGCCATCGATTTCATAGCGGTGATCGAGGCCCATCTTGCGCTTGACCGAGCGGATGGTGCGCTCGGGCTCGGAGAGTTGCAGGTTGCGCGCCTCGCGTCCCACGCGAAAGCCCCCGTCCTTATCGACGTACACCACCGACGGAACGATGGTATCGCCGTCGATGGCGATGGGCACCGGACGCCCGTCCCGCAGGTAAGTGATGACCGAATTGGTGGTTCCCAAGTCGATTCCGA
>PMLH01000095.1 GCA_003159055.1 Myxococcales bacterium | reverse complement strand
CATCGACATGCGTGTCGCCACCGCACCGACGGTGAAAGGCGGCGAGCGCATTACCATTCGTCTGCTCGACCGCGAGACGGTGCTTCACGACCTGGCCGACATCGGCTTCGGCGAGGACCACCTCAAGGCGATGAACGATCTCATCACCCGGCCGCACGGCATTCTGCTGGTTACTGGGCCCACCGGTTCGGGCAAGACCACCACGCTTTATGCGTGCCTGGCCAAGATCAATTCGCCCGACCTCAACATTCTGACCATCGAGGACCCGGTCGAATACCAGCTGGACGGCATTTCCCAGGTTGCGGTGAACGAAAAGATCGACCTCACCTTCGCGACCGGGCTGCGGTCATTCTTGCGCCACGACCCCGACGTCATCATGGTCGGCGAAATTCGCGACCTACCGACCTCTGAAATCGCCATTCAAGCGTCTCTGACCGGCCACTTGGTGCTCTCGACCATTCACACCAACGACGCCGCGGGCGCGATCACCCGTCTTGTCGATCTCGGGGTACAGCCCTTCCTCGTCGCTTCGTCGCTGATGGCGCTTCTGGCCCAGCGTCTCGTACGACGACTGTGCCGCGAGTGCCGCGAAGCCTACCGTCCCGACGAAGGCGACCTGGCAACGCTCGGACTTGACCCAGCCGATTTCTTTTCCGGCAGTCTGCGCCACATCTTCTTCAAGGGTGCGGGCGATCCGCCGCCGCCGGGCATGCTGTACCGTGCGCGCGAAGGTGGTTGCCAGGCGTGTCTCAACGCCGGCTACAAAGGCCGAACCGCCATTTACGAGCTCTTGATGATCAACGATGAAATTCGACAGCTCGCCATCAAGAACGCGGATGCCGGCAGCATCAAGCGCGCCGCAATCGAGGCAGGCATGCGCACGTTGCGTGAGGATGGCGCACAGAAGGTCTTAGCCGGGATGACCAGCGCCGCCGAAGTCATGATGATCACCACCGGAGACAGTGAGTAGCGGCGATGGCGATCTATGCCTGGAAAGGACTTTCCGGCGGAGGCAAGACCGTCGCGGGTACCCGCGATTCCGACGGTCCCAAATCGCTGCGCCAGACGCTGCGAAAAGAGGGCATCTTCATCACCGAAGTGCGCGAGGTGGTGGGGGGCAAGCAGTCCAGGCAGGCGCTGGCCACCGGCGGCAGCAGCAGCGGCAAGGGCATGCGCCGCGAAGTCGACTTCAAAGGCATGTTCGAACGGGTCAAGCCGCAGGACGTGGCGGTCTTCACCCGGCAGATGGCCACCTTGCTTCACGCCGGGATTCCGCTGGCCGAGGCCATGGGCGCGCTGTCCGAGCAGTCGGACAATAAGAAGCTGCAGCTGATCCTGGCCGGCATTCGGCAGAAGGTGAACGAGGGTGGCTCGCTTGCCGACGCGATGACCGCGCATCCGAAGGTGTTCCCGGATCTTTACACCAACATGGTTCGCTCGGGCGAAACCGCCGGCAATCTGGATGCGGTTCTGATTCGTCTGTCGGACTTCATGGATGCACAGATCGAACTGCGGTCCAAAGTGTCGAGCGCGATGGCTTATCCGATTCTGATGACCATCGTGGGCAGCCTGGTGCTCGGCTTCTTGATGACGGTGGTCGTGCCACCGATTGCCGCCATCTTTGCCGATTCTGGCAAGGCCTTACCGTGGAATACGCAGTTGTTGGTTCTGATTGCCGACATCGTGGGCGGCTACTGGTGGATTGTCTTGCCGATCTTAATCATCACCGTGCTCCTCGTTCGCCGGTGGACCCACAAACCGAAGGGGCGCGCATTCCTGGACCGGGTGAAGTTGCGCCTGATTCTGGTGGGCAAGCTTATCCGTTTCATCGCCGTCGCCCGTTTCGCGCGCACCTTGGCCACCATGCTCGCGTCAGGCGTGCCGGTGTTGACAGCACTCGATATCGTCAAGCGCGTGCTCAACAACACGGTGCTTGAAAAGGTGGTCGAAGACGCACGGGTCGCCATTCGCGAAGGTGAATCCATCGCGGCCACTTTGAAAAAGTCGGGACAGTTCCCGTCCATGATGTGCCACATGGTCGCGGTCGGCGAGCGTTCGGGGCAGCTCGAAGCGATGCTTGAGAACGTTGCTTCCGCATACGAGCGCGACGTCTCGGTCGAGGTTGGACGGCTGACCTCGATTTTGGCCCCGCTCATGATTGTCGTCATGGCGGTCGGCGTCGGTTTTATCGTCTTTTCCATCCTGATGCCCATCATCGATATGGGTGGGATGGTGCAGTAGTGTGTCCCATGCACGGATCAAAGGAGAATCCCATGAAAGAATCGGAAATGAAGCAAGGGCAAGTCGCTCGCGAAAAGACACGCCGCCGGGATGCGGGCATGACCATGCTCGAAATCATGATCGTGTTGGCGCTGATTGGCTTGGTCATGTCGGCAGTTGGCGTCGGCGTGTTTGCCCAATTCAAGAAGGGCCAACGCAAGGTTGCCCAAGCGCAAGTCAACGACGTGGCGGCAAAGATCGTGCAATTCATGGCCGACAACAGCGAATGCCCAAAGACCCTCGATGACCTGGTCGCCCAAAAGTATCTGCCCAAGAAGACGAAGGATCCGTGGAATCGCGACCTCATTATTCGTTGCCCCGGCACGATCAACACCGATGGCGTTGACGTGGTTTCGCTGGGACCGGACGGGCAAGAAGGAACCGCGGACGACGTCAAGGCCGCCGAACAGTAAACCGCGGCAGGAACGTGACGAGAACCGCAGTCCAAGACGTGCGCGGCTTCACCCTGATTGAGGTGATGATCGCCATGACGTTGGTGGCCCTGATGGTCACCGCCGCCGTGATTGGACTGCGTTCTTTGGTCAAGAGCGACCTGCGGGCGACGGCAACCCGAATGGCGGGCGCGATTCGGTATTTGTTCGACCGTGCCTCGACCACCGGGCGCGTGCACCGCTTGGTGCTCGACTTCGAGACCGGGCAATACTGGGCCGAGGTTTCCGACGACGCCTTCGTTTTCGCGCCCGGCAAGGAGACCGCGGAATCGCGCAAGAAAGAAGCCGAGAAGGTCGCCAAGGAAGAGGAAGCCAAACGCGAGGCGGCCGAGAAGGAGGCTTTCTTCGGTTCGTCGATTCCTTCCAAGTATCTGCCGAAACCGTTCATTCCCAAACGTGCGAGGTTCAACGCGTTTCGCGAGGTGGCGGTCAGACCGGTCACGCTCAAGTCGAATGTTGTGCTTGCGGATATCTATACGCCTCGGTTGGTCAAGCCTTTGGACGAGGGCAGGGGATACGTCTATTTCTTTCCGATGGGAATGACCGAGGCGGCGGTCATTCATTTGTCGGACAAGAAGGGCCAGTCATTCTACACATTGATCGTTCACCCACTGACCGGTCGGGTAAGTGTGAAGAATTCGTTCGTCGACGCCAATCTCGAGAACCAGTTGGATGACTCGGGGAAGGTGGTGGTGCAGCAGTGACGGGCACGCGCAAGCGCGAGGGGGGCTTTTCTCTTCTCGAAGTCATGGTGTCGCTTGCCATCTTGGGCATGGCGCTGGTCATCGTATCGCGCGTCGTGACCGGCAATGTTCGCGCCACCAACCACGCTCGCATGACCACGGCAGCGACGTTCTTGGCACGAACCCGCATTTCCATGCTGGAGCAGAGCCTGATCGAGTACGGCTTCGCCGAAATGGACGGCGAGGACACCGGTGATTTTTCGCAGGACGGTTTTCCCAGCTACCGCTGGTACACCAACATGGAGCGGATCGAGCTGCCGGCGGATTCCGCCCAGAAGGTACAGCAGGCGTCCAGCACGGCGATGGTTTCCAACAATCCGATGGAGATGCTGTCGGGCTTCATGGGCAGCTTCATGTCGACGCTGATGGACCCGATTCGACTTGGCTTGCAGGAGTCGGTGCGCAAGCTCACGGTGCGCGTGAAGTGGAACGAGGCGGGCAAGCCCGAGCAATCCATGGAGGTCGTCACCTTCTTCACCGATCCGTCACGGCTGGAATCGGCGGTCACCCTGAACGCCAGCGGCGGCGGCACGTCCCCCTCCAGCGGCGGCAAGCCTGCCGTAAGCCCCAAGCCCAGCAGCGGCAAATGACCATGCGCAGGCAAGGCGATAACGGCTTCACGCTCATTGAGATCATGTTGGCGCTCGCCCTCATGGCTTTCGTGACCTCGCTCTTGTGGGGCACCTTCGCGCAGACTGTGAAAGTCAAGAAGCGGATCGAGAGCGCGCAAGACCGGACACACACGGTGCGCGTGGCGCTGATGCGGATGAGCCGAGAGATCGAGATGGCCTTCCGGAGTGGGTCCGACATCATGGGCACGGACTTTCCGCGGACAATGTTTTCCGGGACGGCCCACAACGACTTCGACGAGCTGCGCTTCTCGTGGTTCGGACATCAGCGCATGCGCGCCGACGCGCCCGAGGCGGACACCGCGCTGGTCACCTACTTCCCGATGCCGGATCCCGACGACCCGATGGTGACCAATCTGATGCGTCGGGAGACCAAGCGACTCGAGGCCAAGGACGTCAAGTTGATTCCCGGCGAGACCTACATTCTGTGTCCGGCCGTCTTGCGCCTGAAGTTCGCCTACTACGACTACAAGCAGAAGGACTGGCGCGA
>PMLH01000475.1 GCA_003159055.1 Myxococcales bacterium | reverse complement strand
ATTGCGCAGACTTCGTTCGTCTTATGCGCGATGTAGGCAACGGCTTCATTGCCGTCGATTGTCACCGTCTTGCGAGCCATTTCTTTGGTCCTTCCGTGAAGTGCTTTGGGGGACAGAAAGCGCCCTGTTCTTACGTCTCCTGCCGGTGGGGCGCAACACAAATTTCGGCCCGCCAGATCTGGCAGTTTGCCGCCCGAAACACGCGAGATTCGTGGCGTAGCAACTCAAAACTTGGGAACGGGTAAAGGATAGTCTGGACGCGCAAAGTAGAACCCTTGGAACCAATCGGCCCCAAGCTCCACCAAAGCCGACAATTCCGCCTGGGTTTCCACGCCTTCCGCCACCAGTGGGATCCCAAGCTCGCGACACAGGTCTGCCAGCGCGCGCACCATCTTGCGCTTGGTCGGAGCGCGGTCGATTCCGCGAATCAAGGACATGTCCAGCTTGACCGCATCCGGCTCGAGTGCCGCGAAGCTGTTGAGGCCGGCGTAGCCTTCCCCAAGGTCGTCCACCGCAATTCGGTAGCCGTGCTTGCGCAGAAGCTCGATGCGCTCGCGCGTGTCAGGGATTTTCTCCAGCGCCATGCGCTCGGTGATTTCGAAGTGGATGCGATCGGCGTAGGGCCAAAGTGGGCTGGTTTCCAGGTAGAGCTGAGCGTCAAGCAGGTCGAGCACGTGCAGATTGACGAAAACTCCCGGCAATTCAGGATGCTGGCCCATCACGTCGGCAATGAGTGCGCGCGTCTTGTGCCCTAGGTTGTGAACCTCCCCGAGGGTTTCCGCCACGTGTAGTATGTCGGTCGGGAAGTGCAGCGTCGTCTCGGTGGTACGCAGCAGAGCCTCGTACGCAACCACGGACTTGCTCGCCCATGATACAATCGGCTGGAAGGCCATCCACAGCCCGGCGACCGCCCGGTCGAATTGTTCGCGCAGCACCTGCGTTTCGAGCAATATGCGATCGCTGACGTCTAGCATCTGGCGCTGGCTGCGGACCATACGGTAGGTCTGGATCGCCCGCTCCAAGGTGTCCTTGAGCTGAGGCAGCGCAAGCGGCTTGACGAGGTAGCTTTGCGCCCCCCATTCCACGGCCAGCCGAGCGGTTTCCAGCTCGGGGCCGCCGGTCATGAGGATGAATGGCACATCTCGGTCGCGGTTGCGCACCGCCCGCAAAATTTCCACGCCGCTCATCCCCGGAAGGTTGATGTCACACAAGATGACGTCGACAGATCGGTCGCGCAGCAAACGCATGGCTTCTTCGCCATTCGTGGCTTGAAACACCGAATAGCCCCACGCGCCGAGCATGCGCACGCAGGCACACATGAAGGCCGAATCGTCGTCGATGACCAAGATTGTGGAATTCTCGCCCCCGAGCCCGGAGCTCGGCACGTCCAGCCCATCGTTGTGTGTTGCTGCCACTTTTTGCACTAATTCGTCCGCAGACGGGTTTCACAGGACGTCATCGGCAGGAATCCCGCGACATTGAGCCCTGCCCGCGCCTAAGCCCTGCCCGCGCTTGACCTTTCCCCACTTCGGCAAGACCCGGTGTACCATGCGCGGATGTTCGGGCTAAGGCAGCTCTTGCTGATTGCGCTGGCCGGTTTCGGCTCGGTCTTCACCATCCTTTGGGGACGGGACCTTGCGCGGCGGCGAACGGCGAAAAGCTCACGCGGCCGGGGCGCGGACGACGACCACGCCTCAGCACGGCCGGGCTTGCCCTCGCTGGGGCAGACCGCCATCGGCTTCATCACCAATTTTTTCGACACCTTGGGCATCGGTTCGTACGCCACCAGCACCTCGATCTATAAGCTGTTCCGCTTGGTGCCCGACCACCGCATCCCCGGCACGCTGCTGGTCGGCCACATGTGGCCGACCGTCGCGCAGGCCGTGATCTACGTAACCATCATCCAAGTCGAGATGACGTCGCTCGTCCTGCTCATCGCAGTGTCGATCCTCGGCTCCTGGCTTGGCGCCGGCGTGGTTTCGGCGTGGCCTCGACGCAAGATCCAGATCGGCATGGGGTTCGCGCTCCTGGGCGCCGCCGGACTGATGTTGGCCAAAGCGGTTCATTGGTTACCGAGCGGCGGTGATACGCTTGGGCTTCACGGCTGGCGCATGGCCGTGGGGCTGCTCGGGAACTTCGCCTTTGGTGCCCTGATGAACCTTGGCATCGGTGCCTATGCGCCAAGCCTCATCTTGTTTGGTTTCCTCGGCATGAATCTGAAGGCTATTTTCCCCGTGATGATGGGCTCATGCGCGTTCATCATGCCGACCTCGGGCATTCGCTTCATTGGGCGCGGCAACTACGCGCCCCGCGCCGCCCTCGGGCTGGCCATCGGCGGCGTGCCCGGCGTGCTGCTGGCCGCCTATGTGATCACGCATCTGCCAGTCGAGTACCTTTTGTGGCTTGTGATCGTCGTGGCAACCTACAGTGCGTTGGCCATGCTGCACACCGCCAGGAGAGAGCACAGAGAAGATAGAGAGCACAGAGGACGGGATGGGCATGCGTAACCCGCTTTTCGCAACCAAGTCCGTCGACAAGCTGCGCTCGGATGCCGAGTACGGGTATGGGCTGAAGCGAACCCTCGGTGCCTTCGATCTGATTTTGCTGGGGATCGGCGGCATCATCGGAACCGGCATTTTCGTCCTTACCGGGCGCGCGGCGGCCGCCAACGCCGGACCGGCCGTTGCGCTGTCGTTCACGATTGCGGCCATCGCTTCTGCCTTCGCCGGGCTTTGCTACGCCGAAATGGCGTCGATGATTCCCATCGCCGGCAGCGCGTACACGTACGCGTATGCGACGATGGGCGAGCTTATCGCCTGGATCATCGGCTGGGATTTGATCCTCGAATACCTGGTCGGCGCAGCCACGGTCAGCGTCGGTTGGTCGGGGTACGTGTGCGCGTTCTTCAAGAACGTGACTGGCCACGAGCTGTCGCGAACCTGGACGCAGGCGCCGTTCGTCTGGGACGAAGCCACCCAGCACCTGCACGCCACCGGCGCCATCGTCAACCTGCCGGCGATGCTCATCGTGCTGGCCGTGACTGGCATCCTGGTCGTCGGCATCAAGGAATCGGCGCGCTTCAACGGCGTGATCGTCCTGGTCAAGGTCGCGGTGGTTCTGATGTTCATCGCGGCAGCCGCGCCCTTCGTGCGCCACGAAAACTGGGTTCCGTTCATTCCCGAGAACCAGGGAACCTTCGGCCGCTTCGGCATCTCCGGAATCCTGCAAGGCGCGACCATGGTGTTCTTCGCCTACATCGGCTTCGACGCGGTTTCGACGGCGGCGCAAGAAACCAAGAATCCGCAGCGCGATCTTCCCATCGGTATTCTCGGATCGCTCGTCATCTGTACCGTCCTTTACATCGCGGTCGCCCTGATTCTTACGGGCGTCGTCCACTACACCAAGCTGTCCGTGCCCCACCCCATCGCTCTCGGCATCGCGGCAACCGGACTGCATTCGCTCGAAACCGTGGTCGAAATCGGTGCTATCGCTGGGCTGTCGTCGGTCATGCTGGTGCTTCTGCTCGGCCAGCCGCGCATCTTCTTTTCCATGGCCCGCGACGGGCTCCTGCCACCCGTTGCGGCGAAGGTGCACCCCCGCTTCGGTACCCCGCACATCACCACGATGATCACCGGCAGCACGTGCGCGATCGCGGGTGGCGTGCTGCCCATCGACATCCTCGGCGAACTGACCAGCATCGGCACCCTATTCGCGTTCGTTCTGGTCAGCCTGGGCGTGATGATTCTTCGCCTCAAGCGCCCCGACATTCCACGCGCCTTCAAGGTTCCCGGAGGACCGTTCATCGTCCCCGTCTGTGGCGTCCTGACCTCCGGAACGCTGATGTACACGGCCACCACCCACACCATCATCCGCCTGTTCGTGTGGATGGCCATTGGCCTCATCATCTACTTCAGTTACAGCGTGAAGCATTCGGTCCTGCGCACCGGCAAGGAACCCGCGGTTCCCTTCGCCGACCCACACACGGAAACCCCGCCGCCGCGGCTGGTGGGGTAGCACGGGTCAACCGAAGGTACCGTCGTCTGCGCCTGGGCGCAGGCGGTCAGTCCTCGACGGCGCAGTCGCCCCCTCGAAAGCCGTTCCTTCGGTGGCGACCGGCCGCTATGCTAGTCAGGTGTTCGGGACATCCCACGCGTCGTTCGAGCCGCGACCGACCCCATGGACGGGCGTTCTTGCCGTCTCGCTGCTCCTGGCTGGCTGTGGGCGAGGCAGCTCGGCGAAAATCAACTCCGACGCCGCGCCGGACACCGCGGCAGACGTACGCGCAGTGAGCGAGCCAGAGGCAGCCGTGGTGCCTGATGCCGGAGCTGAGAGTGCTTCCTCGCTCGGCAAGGATGCCGAACAAACACCCGAGGATGCCCGCGTCCCGGTCGATGCCACCGAAACGACGTGCTCGGGCGTGTGCAACGCGGTGACGCCATCCTATCCGACCGTCGCCCCTGATGCCGGTTGGGGCAATATCACCATGTACACCACGGAGGCGAGCAACGGCGGGGCCTGCAACTACGGCACGACCAAGGTCCTCTATTTCGTTGCCGTGAACGTGAACGTCGTTCCGGGGGACGGGCTGGGGCAGTGGCAAGGCGGCCGAGTGTGCGGCCAGTGTGTCGAAGTAACCGCGCTGACGACGCAAGGCCCACAGTCAGTCGTGGTTCGGATCATGGATAAGTGCCCGGACGGCTACTGCGGCATGGACCTGGGCGGGGCAGCGCCTGCGGCGATCATGCGCGATGGCTTCGGCCGTTACGACGGTAGCTGGCGCTTCGTCTCGTGCTCGGGACATCCGGAAGTTTCCGACGGTCCACCCAGTCTGAGCGTCAGCTCGGGCGCTAACGCGTATTGGTCGAGGGTGCAGGTCCGCAATCCGCCAGGCGCTGTGGAATCGATGTCGTGGCGAGATTCGCAGGGGGCGACCGGCGTGTTCACCTTCGCCAGCGATCCGGAGAACACCTTCGAGGTACCGTCGTCGGTCTTGCAATCAACAGTCGCCAGTATTGCCATCTCGGCCCGCTTTAGCGACGGCAGCACAGCGACGGCAGCTCTCAGCCCTGGCCAGCTTGCCGCGGAAAACACCTCGTACCTCATGCAGTAGACCGGCTCGGCCCCGCTGCCTGTGAAACTCAGTGCACCTGACCGGTGACGAACAGCTGAGAAACCTCCGGACCCTGGCGACCTGGCCGCGCAAATCGCAGAACCACAACCAACGAGCTCCCATAGGTGAGCACGGTGTCCAGCTCGTAGGAGTAGATTCCGGCACCACGCGACTTCGGAACGGAGGCATCTCTTTGCAGGGTGACCTCGGCTCCATATCTCTGCAGCCTCAGATCGATCATGCGGGGGCGTCCAGAACCGCCATCCGTGCCACCCGGTGCCGGCGTCTCCTGAAGCATCAGGGTCCAATCCGAATTCAGCCACCTGAACTGCGCTGTCTCCTGCGCCAGCCCAGCGACGCCCGAACCTTGATTCGTGGACGTCCTTTGCTTCGCGGACAGCTTGGTCCGCTCCCCTTGAAGGTTCGGTTCGATGCGATAGCGGACCAGGGACTCCTTGGCTTTCAGGCGATTGCGTGTCCGCACCTCCTTCATCGTCGGATTGGGGCTCCTCGGGTCTTCGCACCCTTGCCCGATACAAGTTGTGATGGGGGGCAAAGTGAATCGATTCGCCTTCGTGTCGATGATTCGGATCGCACTGTAAGGAGAACCGCCGTCCTCGTGCACGCCGAAGATCTCCACGGCTGCATAGTCTCCGTCCAGGGAAAA
>PMLH01000373.1 GCA_003159055.1 Myxococcales bacterium | reverse complement strand
CGAGAATTGCACCGGGAGGCCAACCGTTTGGTGCATTAGTGGTGCAAGGGCCGAATGGTACACCGACCGGCGGACGCGTCGGAACTCGGGAAAACCCGTGGAAATGCAAGGGCTTCTGCTTGAGCGCGAGACGGGGCTCGGACCCGCGTCCCTCGGCTTGGGAAGCCGATGCTCTACCAACTGAGCTACTCGCGCGAACGGAGTGGGATTGATAGCACGGCTGGGGCGGTTGGGAAAGATCCTGCTGAACTGGTGCCGACAGGGGCCCTTCCGCTGGTGCACGGGAGTGGCGTGCACGGCGAAAGCCGCGCTAACCTTCCCGCATGCGACCCCCAGCTGTAGTCTCAGATCGACGGAGGAATCATGCATGATGCGTCTCGTGCGCGAGTTGTGCTTTTGTTGCTGAGCGTGGCTTTTGGGGCGATGTCCCTTCCGACATGCAAGGGGAAGAAGGACGAGAGCAAGCGGGAGGTCGAGCAGGCGAAGGCTTTGGCGAGCCAACACTACGAGGAATTCAAGACTCAGGTCGGCAAACTCCAGACAGCGACGTCGAATCTGCGCGCGCGGTTCAAGACCCTGCCCGAGGACTTGCCGGGCCTCCAGGAGATTCGTTCCAAGCTGCTCTCGGTCGAGGAAGTGTTGGGCGTGGAGGACGCGAGGGTCAGGTGGCTTTCGGGTGAGCTGAACGCGGCCGTCGCCACCGGAAAGAAGGAACAGCTTCAGAAAGTCTCGGACACAATTAGTGTCTCAATCGACCATGATGCCAATGAAGTTGGGAAGGCCCTTCTCGATCTGACCCACAAGCTTCTGCCGTTCGAAGGAATAGCTGCCCAGCGTCGGGCCGGCCCTTCGAAGTAGGGCCGGTTCCCACCTCCCGGCTTGAAGAGGGGTCTTGCCCATGGCAGCGTTTCCGCTGGTCGAGGTAGCGCCGCCACCGTGAAGACACCGCAAACACCGACGGATCTCTTGGAGCGCGCTCTCGCCCACCAACGCGCCGGGCGGACGAGGGAGGCAGAGGCTCGCTACCGCGAGGTCCTCTCCCGCCACCCGAAGCACCAGCAAGCCCTCTTTGGCCTGAGTGGGCTGCTCTTCCAAGCCGGGCGCTTCGAGGAGACAACTCGGTACCTCGAGCGCCTCGTGGCGCTTTCTCCCAACGAGCCCATGTATCTCACCAATCTCGGGGAGGCCTACCGCCGGCAGGGCAAGCTCGATCGCGCTGCGGCTGCCTTCGAGCGCATCCTTGCCGAGGATCCGGATTTTCCAGAAGCGCTGCAGAACCTCGGTATTACGCTGATGGACGCTGGCGCCCCCGACGAGGCGCTGCCGCTCCTCGAGCGCGCGGCGGCGCTGTGTCCCGACAACGCGCACTTCCATGTGACCCTGGCGTGGGCATTGTTGCGGCTTCATCGCGTCGAGGCGTCCATTGCGCAGGGCAAGCGCGCCGTCGAGCTCGATCCGAACTTCGCGCCTGCCCATCATCAGCTCGCCAACGCGCTCAGCGAGCACGGCGACCGCAGCAGCGCCATCGCGGCCTACCGGCGGACCGTCGAGCTCGACCCGTCGGATCATCACGCTCACAGCAACTTGATTCTCGTGGCGCTCACGGACCCCAGCTACGATGCGGCGGCGCTCCTCGCCGAGACCCGCTCGTGGGCGAAGCTCCACGCCGAGCCGCTGCGCGAGCACTGGCGGCCTCACCCGAATGACAAGGACGCCGAACGCCTGCTGCGCATCGGCTACGTCTCTCCTGACTTCCGCGCCCACCCCGTGCAGCAGTTCCTGATTCCGCTCTTCCAGCACCACGCCCCGTCGGTCGTGGAGTTCTTCTTGTATTCGAGCGTCGACCGGCCGGACTTCGCGACCGAGCAGTATCGCGCCATCGCGGGCGACCGATTTCGCGACATCCGGCGCATGGACGATGAGAGCGCGGCCGAGCTCGTGCGACGCGACCGGATCGATATCCTCGTGGACTTGGCCCTTCACGGCGCTGGCAACCGCTTGCTGCTCTTTGCCCGCAAACCGGCCCCCGTGCAGATGACCTGGGTCGGATACGCAGGGACGACCGGGCTCGACATGATCAACTATCGGATCACCGATCCCTACTTCGATCCGCCGGGGACCGATCTTGGCCTCTACGCGGAAACGTCTTTGCGCTTGCCCGAATCATACTGGTGCTACGACTCCCTGGAGCGCGACCTGCCGGTCGGGCCCCTGCCTGCCGGCACCGCGGGGTTCATCACCTTCGGCTGCCTTAACAGCCCCCGCAAAATTCATGCAGGCGTCTTGTCGCTGTGGGCACGCGTGCTCCACGCGGTCCCCGGGTCCCGGTTGTTCGTCTACATTGATGAGCACGCGCAGGAGGCCGTGCGACGGACGATCGAGGCTGCGGGCGTTCGTCCCGAACGCGTCGACTTTGGGGGGCGCGTCTCGCGCCGCGCGTACCTCGAACGGTACCACCGCATCGACATCGTGCTCGACACGTTCCCCTTCGCAGGCGGAACCACGAGCCTCGACGCCATCTGGATGGGCGTACCGTTCGTCACCTTGAGCGGCGAGCCGACCCTGCAGCGCGCGGGCGTCTCCATCGCGATGAACCTTGGACTTCCCGAGCTCGTCGCGACGTCCGAGGAGGAATTCGTCGTCAAGTCGGTCGAGCTCTCTCGCGACGTTGAGCGTTTGAGCCGGCTGCGCGGCGAGCTTCGCCAGCGGCTCGAAGCGTCGCCCTTCGGAGACATGCCAGGCTTCGCCCGCAACCTTGAGGCGGTCTACCGCACGGCGTGGCGACGGTACTGCGCGAGTGTGCCGGGGACGGGACTCGAACCCGTACGCGAGGGGAGGGCGGATGGTTCGAAATGAACCCCGCTAGGACCCGGATAGGACCGGGCGAAACGCCCTCCGATGGTGCCATTGGCGCAGTCTCGCGTGGCCACGCCACCGGCACGCGCGACAATCGATTGCCCTGGTGCCGCCCGTTCAGGAAGGCGCTACACTGTGGGTGTCATGCGCGCCGTCACGATCGAAATACCGGAGAACGTCCTGGTGGGTTCCGGCCAGTCCACCGAGGCCTTTGCCAAGGAGGCGAAGCTGCTGCTCTTCTCCAAGCTGTTCGAGCTTGGCCGCGTGTCCTCGGGGAAGGCCGCCGAAGCCTGTGGGATGACCCGCGTCGAGTTCCTGCTGGCCGCGGGTAAGCTCGGGGTTTCGCCGGTCCAACTCGACGACGAGGAGCTGAAGCGCGAGCTGGCGGATGCCTGACGAGGCCATCGTTGCGGACAGCGGGCCGCTGATCGCCCTGGCGCTGGGGCGGTGTCTGCACCTTCTTCGCGACCTCTACGGAAAGGTCTTGGTGCCAGATGCCGTTTGGCGAGAGGTCACGGAAGCCGGCCAGGGCAAGGCCGGGGCGGCCGAGATAGCTGCTGCCCCGTGGCTGGAGCGGACCAACCTGGGGCGCGCACCTGACCCGCTTCTCCGTGCCGAACTGGGGCCTGGCGAAGCGGAGGCGATATCGCTCGCGGCAGACCGGAACGGACTGCTGATAGTCGACGAACGACAGGCCCGGCGAATCGCCGAGATCGCCTATGGGCTGCGCGTCCGCGGCACGGTCGGCACCCTTGTGCTCGCAAAGAGGCGGCACTTGGTCGCGGACGTGAGGCCGGTTCTCGAACGGATGCGACAGGGCGGCTACTACCTGGCCGACATCCTGATCGAAGCGGCTTGCGAATCGGTGGGCGAGGGCGCCAGACCCTAGCCCGACGGACGGTCTTGGGGCCGTCGACGAGTTCTCCGCCGCCGCCGGGCTGCGCTGGAAGGACGTGAACCTCTCCCGTCGGATGGTTACCCTTCGTAAAAGCTACGAGGCCGTACCCAAGAGCGGCGGGGCACGAACCGTGCCGATCTCCACTGAGCTGGCCAGCATCCTCACCGAGCACCGCGCCCGCGACCGGTGGGCCGGAGAGCTGGTCTTCCCCGATCCGCAGACTGGGGAGCTGCTTTCGCCAAATCTTCGCTTGGCCAACCTCTTGGATCCTGCGTGCAAGGCCTCAGGCGTGGCGCGGATCCGCGTCCGCGAATCTGATCGACGAAGCGAAAGAGGCGATCATTCTTGTCCTCTACCCAGCGAGTGTTGATGCTCCTGCGCTCTGCCGCCGTCCCGAGAGCATGTTCGGCCATGAGTCGGAATCGGAGAATCCTCAACAAAATCAATGCCGGGGACGGGACTCGAACCCATACGCCGCTTTCGCGACAGCGGATTTTAAGTCCGCGGCGTCTACCATTTCGCCACCCCGGCGGGGTGGTAGATTCTAGCCTAGACCAGGCTGCAAAGTCGCGCTTCTGCAAGGCCGGTCGGGGCTTCGACTCGCACGCGGCGGCCTTCGACGGCGACTTTGCCCCCGGCGATGGCGCGGACCACGGCGGGCAGCAGGCGGTGCTCTTCGACAAGGATGCGCTGCTGGAGAGTCTGTTCGCTGTCGTCGGGCAGCACGGGCACCACGGCTTGCGCGATGATGGGGCCGGTGTCGGTGCCGGCGTCGACGAAGTGAACGGTGCAGCCGGCGACTTTCACGCCGTGGTCGAAGGCTTGCTTCTGGCCGTGGGTACCGGGGAAGGCGGGCAGGAGGGCGGGGTGGATGTTGACGACGCGCTTGGGAAACGCATCCAAGAACGCCGGGGTCAATACGCGCATGAAGCCGGCCAGCACGACCAGCTCAACCTTGCGCTTGCGCAGCTCGGCCACCAGGGCACGGTCGAAGTCCTCGCGGGTGGCAAACGCCTTGTGCGAAAGCACGAAGCTTTCGATGCCGGCCTTGCGTGCACGCTCAAGGGCGAGACAGCCCTCGACGTTTGCGCCCACCACGACCAGCTCGGCGGGGGCCAGGGTTCCTTGCTGCCAGTTGTCGATCAGCGATTGCAGATTGGAACCGCTGCCCGACGCCAGCACGCCGGTCTTCATTCCACGAACTCCACCGGCGAATCGACCTGGTCTGCGCGCCGGACGGAACCGATGGTCATGACCTTTTCGCCTTCCAGCTCCAAGATCGATTGCGCGGCATCGGCGGCGCCCGCGGGCACGGCGACGATCATGCCGATGCCCATGTTGAAGGTGCGGCGCATTTCCTCGGGAGCGACGCGGCCCAGGCGGGACAGCATCGCGAACACCGCTGGCGGCTCCCACGAACGTAGATCGATTTCTAGCTTCAGTTTGGCAGTGGCGGGAACCATGCGGGTCGGATTGTCGACCAGTCCTCCGCCGGTGATGTGGGCCGCGCCTTTCATCAGGCCGGACGCCGCCAGGCGGCGCAGGGCGCGCACG
>PMLH01000593.1 GCA_003159055.1 Myxococcales bacterium | reverse complement strand
GGGTAGGGCTGATTATTCGTAACCCGTTCATTGCCGGGTGCAGCCGGCCAGGCCCATCCACGCTATGAGCTCGGCCTGGTCAATGACGACCACAGGAGCTCATGACGATGCCCAGAACAAAACGTTTGTTGCAGACTAGTGCTGACGCCGCGGTAGACATCGAGAGGCTCGGGACCGCATTCGCGGCATTCCGCCGAGCACACAAGCCGGGAACACGCATACCAGATACCCTTCGCGGTCGAGTAGCGAGTGCGCTCCGCCAAGGAGTATCCGGGAGCCGCATTCAAAAGGTGTGCAGGCTGTCGTGGATTCAGGTCAAGAAGATGAGGTCCACCCAGGTAGTGCATCGCCCAACGCTGCCGCAGCCACCGCGAGTGTTGTCGGTCGTCGATGAGAATGCGAGCAGGCCGGTGCCCGCCGAGGCGATTGAGATCGGCATCGGAGAATGGCGCGTGAGCGTGACGCGCGCCGCGTGACGGCGCTGAGACAAAACGATGCTCAGCGTAAAAATCCGCCGCGTTTTTTTGGCGAGGCACCGGGTAGATTTCAGGATGCGCTTTGATGGTTTAGTAGGCGAGGCGTTCGGCCTGGGTGCTGACCCCTACGACGGCGATTGCGTGTTGTTCGTCAAAAAGGACCACACGCAACTGCGGGCGGTCATCGGCGACAGCGTCGGCCTGTATCTGATCTGCCGGCGCTTCGAAGGCGGCAGCTTGCGCAAATTCGCCGCGTTTGCCGAAGACCCATCTGCCACCGAAATCTCGACGGCCGAGCTCTCGCTGCTGCTCGAGGGCGCAAACTTTACAGTCCATCACCGAGCTCGGGCCTGGCGCAAGAGCGAAACGAGCGACGCGTACGCGCGGTAAAAGAATCCCGTTGACCGATCGCCGATCCGATGATCTCTACTGGGCGTGGCCCAGACGCTCACACCGCTGACACCAGAAGACCGCGCGACGCTCGTGGCGTGGCGGGTCAAGCCTCACAAGTCTGTACCCGACCAAGTGCTGGTGGTTCTCGATCAACATGAAGCGCTGGTGAACTGTCTTTCCGACAGCAGCCAGAAGCTCTCGCAATTTTTGGTGGAGCTGCGGCGAGCGATGGGGATCACACCGACGAGCGAGCGGCGCAACTGCAAGGACCCATTGGGACCGGTGAGCAACGGCGACGGCAAGCGGCCCAAGAGCAAACGCGAGCAACTGAAGCTGGACGCCGAGCGTTACGAGGCGCTGGCAAAATGGCACAAAGGCATAGCGAAACGGCATCGCCTCCGGGTGAAGGCCATCAAAGGCAAAATCATGAAGACCCCGCTCGATCTCGGCGAGGATGAACGAACGGACCAAGAGAAAGCGCAGGATGCCGCGGAAGTGCACGAGCACATGGTCAGACTCAAACTGGGCGACGGCGCAGATCCGGCATTCGAATCGTCCAAGGAAGCGTTCATGACCGGCGCGCAGGTGGCGACCGAAGAGGTGACACGACAGTTGCCCGCGCCTGTGGGCGACGACAAGGACACGAAGGTTCTGGCCACAGTCGTCGAGGAGCGCGAGCGATACGATTTTTCGTTCACGGTTCGGCGCGTCATCGTTGGCGTCGAGAAGAAAGTCATTGAGGGCGCCGACGGCGAGCGGCACATGGTGTCGGCGTCGACAGCAGATCTCGGGCCGCCGCACTATGCGGTGACATGGGAGTTCTTGGCTCACATGTCGATCTTGGTAGCGCAGTATGCGATGCCGATGAACCGGCTCGGCGGCCTGCTGTCGACGGACGCAAAGCAGTTCAAGGCGGGTACGCTGGCGCGGTTGTTGCGATATGTCGCGCACCGATTTGCGCCGATCTATCTCCACCTCGTCGACTCTCTTGCCGACGCCGAGATCATTACCGGCGATGACACGAGCGTCCGAGTTATCGAGGTCAGCCGCTACCTTGCGCAACCTCAGCCCGAAGAGCCGCCGCCGTGGCGAGAGTATGGGACGTGCGAGGCGGCGAGCCGCAGTATCAAAGAGCACAAGGACGCGAGACTGGGGGCGATGCTGGCGAGCGAGCTGGGATTCGAATTTGACCGCCGCACGGGTGACGGAACCAAGAGGGCTTTGCACACAACCACGGTGTCAGGTCGCACGGCCGCAGACGACCCGCGCAGTCTCATCGTCGTGTACAGAAGTCACCTCGGCGGCTTCGGCAACCTGTTGGAGATGCTGCTGTGGAAACGGCGCAAGAGCGCTAGGCACCAGACGGTTCAATCAGATCTCTCGACGGTGAATTTGGTGGCCGACGAGAAACTTCTCCACCGCTTTGACATCCGCTACGTAGGGTGCACGAGCCATGCGCGCAGGCCCTTTGCTCTTTATGAACACGAGGACCCCGCCAACTGTGCTCGTATCCTTCATTTGTTCAGGGGACTGTTTATGCATGAGCACGGCCTCAATCTCTTTGGCCGCAATCACAAGAACGTGCTCGCGGTGCGCGGCATCGATAGCCGCGAGCTGTGGACCGAAATCCAAGAGGTCGCCCAGGGCATGAGCAAGCGCTGGTCGGCGAAGACCAAACTCGGCGAGGGAGCCCGCTACATCACGCGTCACTTCGACAAGCTGACGGCGTATC
>PMLH01000338.1:1239-10831 GCA_003159055.1 Myxococcales bacterium | reverse complement strand
GTCCAACGGCGGCCGTGGCAGCAGCCGCGCCGGCTGCGCCGGTAGGTCCAACGGCGGCCGTGGCAGCAGCTGCGCCAGCTGCGCCGGCGGGTCCAACGGCGGTCGTGGCAGCAGGCCCGTCAGCTGCGCCTGCCGCTCCGTCGGTGGCCGTAACAGCAGCCGCGCCTCCCATGCCCGAGCCAGCGAGGTCCGTCGAAATGGCCAGGGCCGCGGTTCACAGTCCGGTCAAGCTCGATTCGTCCCAGACTGGCTCTTCCCAGGCGAGCGGAGGTCGCCGGAGGGCGCCGGGGATCCTCTCGCCCGCGTCTGCCGCCGCGCCTGCTAGGAGGCCAGAGCCGCGGTCCGAACCGCTGGCTGCGAGCACGGCCACGGCCGCGCCCGCGCCGATGACCCCTGCGCCAGCGAGCGTCGACGACCTCGTGCGCGAAGCCCAGCGCGCGTGGATGAGGGGGCAGTACCCCGTTGCGATTGGTGGGGCGCGGGCCGCTCTCAAGGCCGGACCCACGCCGGCACAGGCCGTGCGAGCCTACGAGATCATCGGAACTTGCTTCTGCGCCATGGGAGAGGCGGGCGGCGCCCGCGAGGCCGCCCTTCACCTGAGCGACACGAATCGCGAGATGGTCAGGGCGGCGTGTGAGAAGAAAGGCGTGACCATCGAGTAGGCTGAACGGCCGAGGGCCAGCACAGGTCTCGCGCTGGCTCACGCGGCGGAGCTAGGGTACAGTCAAGAGTGTTCTGGCGGCAGGCAGTTTGACTTTATGCGGCGGAACAGAAATGCAGGATGGAAATGAGAAAGCAGTCCCTCTCGCAGCTGGTCTTCGGCATGGTCGCGGTCGCGGCGGTGGCCTGCAGTGATGGCGGACTGAGCGCGCAGCACGGGTCGGGGGGCGCGGGCGGGGCGCACAAGGGCGGGTCGGGAGGCTCTGTGCCCGCAACTGGAGGCGCGGCCGGGGTCGCCACGGCGAGCGGCTCCGGAGGTACTCTCGGTCCGGGAGGGATCGTCGGGACCGCGGGAACGACGGGCGGGACTGGGCGTGGCGGGACGCTCGGCTCAGGCGGCATTTCGGGGCAGGGCGGGGTCATCGGCTCCGGTGGTCTTCCCGGCGGAGGAGGCAGCGGTGGAATCGTTCTTCGTCTGCCCGACGGAGGTCTGGCGACGTTGCTCGGCGACGGCGGTCTGGCGGCGTTGCTCGGCGACGGAGGTCTGGCGGCGTTGTTCGGTGACGGCGGTATCCCCCAGCTGCCCGACGGCGGCCTGGCCGCATTGTTCGGCGATGGCGGCATTCCCCAACTGCCGGATGGCGGGTTGGCGGCGTTGTTCGGCGACGGCGGCATCGTGAGCGCTATCCTGGATGCTCCGCGCGATGGCCTGCTTGGGCAGGTCATCTGTGGGCCAGAGGCGACTCTCGGTGCTGCCTGCTCGACCACCGACACCGCGGGCTGCATTCTGCCGAGCGGTGGCGGGGCATGCCTCTGCGTCAACGGCGCCTACGTTTGTCCGACCTCGACCACGACCGGGCCGCAGACGTGTCCGGCGGGTGCCGCCACGGGCGTGAGTTGCACGGCAGTGCTCACGACTTGCTCAGGCGGTGGCGTGACCGCCTGCATTTGCGGTCTCGGAACGTACATCTGCTATTGAGCTGGTGCCGCATTCGGCGGCGCCGACGTTGAAGCTGGCTTGTGTGCACCCTTTCACCGCTGCGAGCCATTCGGGGCATTTTTCTGGCTGTCTTTCGGGAAACCGGATCATCATCAAAGGGCCCTTTCCTCTAGGAGGCCGACCGATGCGCGAGCAAGAAATGCGGATGCGGGTGTTCCGTTTTCTCAAGACCCGGATGCGAAACATGATCATGCCTGCCACGGTGGGCCTCGGGCTGGCGGTCGGCGGAGCGTGCGTAGAGAACCACGGCACGCCCACCTACAACGACGCTGCCGCAACCAAACAGGACGTCGGCGGAATCCCCATCTACAGCGCGCCGATCTACAACGACGCCGCCACGGTCAAGCAGGACGCCGTCTTGGCCAGCGACGCGATTCAGTCCACCGTCGACCTTGCCCCAGATTCGGTGCCCGATCTGCTTGGCCTCGACGGCGAAGCTGCGCCCGACGCAGACAACCGCGACGTCCTGACCAGCGAAGCGGGCAGCAAAGACGCCACGCCGGGCGGCGATAGAGCCCCGGACCTCGGTGGAATGAAATACATCGCCCCATTCTTCGACGCCCCTCCCGCCGATGCATCTGTCGACTTCGGAAGCAGCGCGAAGTACGTTGCGCAGATGCCCGACGCGGCCGGCGGAGACACCCCCGCGACACGCTACCTCGCGCAAATGCCGGACGCCGCAGTCGACCGCTCCGTCAACGTTCTGTACATGGCCCAACTGCCGTTCGGGACCTGATTCTCCGACGCCCGCGATAAAAGACTCGGCGCTGCGGCAGCGCGATTTGTCGGCCACCGCAACGCCGAGGGCACGTCGGAACCAAGTGTCAGGTTGCCCTCCTTTCTCCTCCCTCGCACTGCCGCATCTCGCTCGGCTCCTCACAGGTCGACCTCCACGATCCACCCCCTTCGACATCCACCGATGCCGTGACGTGAAGCTCACCAGAAGGGTGAGCCGTCGGCAGCTTGGCGAGGCGAGGACTACTGAACCTCAGTCTGCGTGTTCTTTGCTTCCTTCTGCAGCCTGCGGCGATCTTCCGACAACTTGCGCAGGCGAATGATTTCCTCTGGTGTGAGCCGCTCGAACCCCTGTTCGTTCCAATCTATCTTCGCATCCTGCCACTCGAGTGAACCCGGACGGATATGACGTAGCTGCATCGTTCCCTCCTGCCGTTACAGTGCCGAGGAGACATCAAGTCTCGCAGCGAATCTCTCATTGCCCTAAACCGACCAATACGAGAGACCATTCCCACAATCGCTAGTCTCCATCATCTTTTGCGAATCCGCCTAGAAAAATCGACCAACGCTCGGCGTTGGCCAAGGCGGACAACCAGGGCGGACAAGCTTCCCTCGCGCGCTCCTGCCGCGGGCAACTTCTGCAGGCTCCTATGTGCTAGAAGCCTTTCGCCATGCGACTTTCCCAAAGCTTGATCCCGACCCTGAAAGAAGCCCCAGCCGAGGCCGAAATCCCCTCGCATATCCTCATGGTACGCGGCGGTTACCTGCGCAAGGTGGCCGCGGGCGTGTACTCGTTTTTGCCGCTCGGTTGGCGGGTCATCCAGAAGATATCAAGAATTATCCGCGAGGAAATGAACCGGGCCGGCGCGCAAGAGGTGCTCTTGCCGACCGTGATTCCGGCCGAGCTGTGGCAGGAGTCGGGGCGCTGGGACCAGTACGGCGAGCAGCTGCTGCGTTTCAAGGATCGCAAGGGAGCCGACTTCGTGATTGGCCCGACCCACGAAGAGACGATGGTGGATCTGGTCAGGGGCGACGTGCGCAGCTACCGGCAGCTGCCGCTCAATCTCTTCCAGATCCAAACCAAGTTCCGCGACGAGCTGCGGGCCCGCGCAGGCCTCATGCGTGGTCGCGAGTTCATCATGAAGGATGCGTATTCCTTCCACGCCAGCGAGGAAGACGCGCACCGCGAGTATCAGAACATGTACGACACGTACACGCGCATCTTCAGCCGCTGTGGGCTTGCGTTCCGCGCGGTCGAGGCCGACACCGGCGCCATCGGCGGCTCGGGCTCGCATGAGTTCCAGGTGCTGACCGAGACCGGCGAGGACGCTCTGCTTGCGTGCGATTCCTGTTCGTACGCCGCCAACGTCGAGGAGGCGAGGGCGCGTCCTCCGGTCGAGAGCACGCCGGGCACGGCGGCGATGGAGAAGGTCGCGACGCCGGGCAAGCGGACCATTGAAGAGGTGACCGGGTTCCTCGGGGTGGCGGCCAAGGATCTGGTCAAGACGCTGATCTACGTCGCCGACGGAAAGCCGGTGGCTGTGCTGGTGCGCGGGGATCGCAACCTGAACGAGATCAAATTCAAGCGCGAGCTGAAGGCGCGCGAGCTGGTGCTGGCGCCGGACAAGGTGGTCGAGGAAGTTACCTCGGCGCCGGTCGGTTTCGCCGGCCCGGTTGGGCTGAAGATTCCAATCTACTGCGATGTCGAAGTCTGTGCGATGTCGTCGTTCGTCTGCGGCGCCAACGCTGCCGATGCGCACACCAAGAATGTGGTTGCCAAGCGCGACTACACGCCCACGGTTTGCGGTGACTTCCGCGACGCCGCCGTCGGCGACGCATGTCCGCGGTGCGAGCAGGGACATTTCGTCGGCTATCGCGGCGTCGAGGTCGGCCAGGTCTTCTTCCTCGGCACCAAGTACTCGGCACCCATGAAGTGCAATTTTCTCGACCAGGACGGCAAGGAAAAGCCGATGATCATGGGCTGCTACGGCATCGGCGTGACCCGTATCGCCGCCGCTGCCATCGAGCAGAACCACGACAAAGACGGCATCGTTTGGCCGGTGGCGATTGCGCCTTTCGAGGTTGAGCTGTTGTCGCTGCAGGCCGGCGATGCGCAGGTCACCGAGGTCGCCGAACGCCTGTACGCCGAGCTTGGCAAGGCGGGCATCGAGGTTCTGTTCGACGATCGCGACGAGCGGCCCGGGGTGAAATTCAAGGACGCCGACTTGGTCGGTCTGCCGTACCGGATCGCAGTGGGCAAGAAGGGCGTGGCGGAAGGGTTGGTCGAGTTGAAGGCTCGCCGGTCGCCCGACGTGGTGAAGGTGAAGATCGACGAGGTCGTGCGGATGGTTGCTGACAAGGTGATCGCCGAGCGCGCCGGGACGGTGAAATGACGGCTCGTCAGTCTATCCCTGCAATCGAACGCGTGATCATCGCGCTCGACGTTCCCGACCTGGCTGGGCTGACCTCGTTCCTCGACCGGTTGGAAGGGCGTCCGCGCTTCTACAAAGTCGGGCTCGAATTGTTCGTGGCCGCGGGTTCGGCGGCGATCGAAGCCGTGCAGAAGCGGAGTGGCAAGGTTTTCCTCGATCTCAAGCTGCACGACATTCCGGAAACCGTGGCGCGTGCGGTGGCATCGTCGAAGAGTTTGGGCGCGGAGCTCCTGACGGTCCACGCCGCGGGCGGCTTCGAGATGATGCGCAGGGCAGCCGAGGTCGCGCAGGGCAAGCCGGGCATTCTCGGCGTCACCGTGCTGACCAGCTTGTCGGAAGACGACCTGCGTGCTGACGGCATTGCGGGACCCATGCGCGAAGCCGTCGTCCGTCGCGCGAAGCTGGCGGAGAAGGCCGGCGCGCGCGGCATCGTGTGCTCGCCGCAGGAAGTGGCTGACGTGCGCGCGGCGAGCGATACGCTTGCCCTGGTGGTTCCTGGCGTCCGCCCGGCCGGCGCCGCCTTGGGCGACCAAAAGCGCGTGGCAACGCCCGCGACTGCGATTGCGGCCGGGGCCGACTACTTGGTGGTCGGCCGCCCGATCCGCGACGCGGAAGATCCAGCCGCTGCGTTTTCGGCGGTGGTGGGCGAAGTTGAAGCCGCGCTGGCAGCGAAGTAGGGGACTCGGGCATGTCACGCGTGGTGTTCGGGGTCAGGCCGGTCGAGGAATTGTGTCGCGCCCGCCCGCGCGAGGTGGTCATCGTCTACGTGGCCGACGGCTATCGCTCGAAGGAAATCGAGACCGCGGTGGCGGTGGCCAAGGATCGCGGAATTACGGTCGAGTTTCGGCCGCGTGCGCTGGTTGCCGACTTGGCCGCCTCGTCCGTTCACCAGGGCATGGTCGCGGTGGCGGGGGAATTTCCCTACGTGCGCGTCGATGCGATGGTGGCAGCGGCGAAGGATCTTGGCGAAGCGCCGTTGTTGCTGATTTTGGATTGCATCACCGATCCGCAGAACTTCGGGGCGTTGGTGCGAAGTGCCGAGGTCCTGGGCGCGCACGGCGTGATCGTGCCCGACAAGCACGCGGCGCCGGTCACCGGATCCGTCGTGAAGGCATCCGCGGGCGCAAGCGAACGCATGCGCATCGCGCGCGTGCACAACTTGCTTGGAACCATCGATTGGCTGCGCGAACAAGGGATCGCGGTGTGGGGTGGGGCTGCGGAGCAAGCGACGCCACTGGCGGAGGCGGATTTGCGCGGGCCTGCGGCGGTCGTGATCGGCGGCGAGGGCAGGGGCCTGCGCACGGCGGTCGCTCGTCGCTGCTCGAACCTGGTGCAGATCCCCCAGCGCGGCCAGATCGCTTCCCTCAACGCCTCGGTGGCCGGCGCGATTCTGCTCTACGAAGCGGTTCGGCAGCGGACAGCCAAATAGGCCTACCAGACGCGACGGTAGCCGAGGTCGACCACCGTGCCTCCGGCGTTTCCTGCCACACGATCGCCGCTCGAAAAATCGGATAGGTACAGTCCGACATAGCGAACGGCCAGCACCAGGTGTGCCTTGCGCAACAAGACGCCGGCTTCCAGACTGGCTTCGGCGAATGCGCCGAAGCTGTGGCCGACGGTGGTCGCGTCGTAGGTGTGCACGCGGGCGAGCGCCATGGCAAAGCCCGCGCCGACGCCGATCCCGGCAAAAGCGCGGTTGGAAACGAAGCACTGGCGGATCTGGAACGACAGCGGGAAGGTCGACAGGTCCGCGCGGCTGATAGCGCCGGCGCTCTCGGTGGCAAACTGAGATTCGATGACCCCGACCGCAAGGCCCAGCCCGAGGCCGCGATCGCGCGCGCTCGGGTGGACGAATCCCTCGAGAAAAAACGTCGCACCGGTCAGTGGACCGAAATTGGTCAGAACCCCCAGCCGTGGCGTTAGCGTGTAGCGAGGAAACGCGATGAAGCGTGGAACCTCCGGTTGCGAGGGCTTGGCACGGGCTTGGAGGGGAATTCGCTTGAAGGTGTGTGCCGTGTCGAGCACACCTTCCACCAGCACCTCCTCGCGATGACTGGTCGGGGCGGGTGCCTGCACCACCACCATCGGTACGCCGTCGTCATCGGATTTCACCGACGCAGGCTTTCCGTCGACCAGCACGCTCGCATGGCCGGCGTCGACGAGATTGCCGAAGGCGTCCTCGGCGCCGAGGAAGACGCGCATGGATGAAGCAGGCTTGCGATCGAGATGAGGCGCCTCGGGTTCGAGAATCAATCCCGCCGCGGCTCCAGAAACCAGGGCGATCCTCGTCGCAATCAACGTTGTGCCCTCGTCCTTGAGCTGGGCCTCGATGCGCATGCTTTTCTGCCTGAGGACGGTGGGCGTTCTGATGAGGAAGCGGGCCTCGCCTGGAACACGGCTGCCAAGCGGCTGGACGCGGCTCGGTCCCGCGCGCAACACGAGTGCAGCCGCATTGGCAGGTCGGCCCGAGGGGTCGACCGCGTACACTGCCACCTCGGCGACGGAACCGGCGGCCAGAGTTTCCGGCGCGGCTATCAACAATCGCTGCGCGTAGGGCACGTGCAAGTCCACGACCTGTTCTGTGGCCTGGCCATGCTGGTTCACCGAACGAGCGGCGGCGAATTCCACACCGGGCGGAACCACGACCGGGATGTGAACCATGCCGTCGGCCCCGGCGATTTGAGGGCCAAAATCCCGGCCGTCCACCCGCAGGGTGACCTGGGCGCCGGGATCGGTGTGAAACGATGGCGTCGCTGCGGCTCGCAGGCGGACGGTGGTCATGCCACGCAGCGGCCAGCGTGGATCAGGGAACTCGGCGACCAGGATGGCAGGTTGGGGGTAGCGACTGGTTGGCAGAATGTATCGCGCGGTGAACTTCGTGGGGCTTTCGCGGCCAAGGTCCTCGATCTGTCCCACGCTGCAGAGCACGCGCGGCATCGGCACGGGCGTGATGGTGGGATGGGGCACCTCGATGCTGAGCACGGTTTCACCGGTCAAGCCGATGACCGGCGAGGGCTCGGCCAACGTGAGCATCACCGACGGCTGTTCACCGTCGGGGAAAACGACCAGGGCGGCGTCGTTTCCGGATTCTCCCGCGCGTGCGTTCGGGCCGGCGAGCGACAGCACCACCATGCCGACGATCAGGCAACCCTTCGCGCATCGGCCCAGATCGGCCGTCATGGATTCCAAAGCTCCTGTCCGGTGGGCTCGAGCGTGGGCGGTGGCGCGGCGCGGGTGACGACTTTGTCGATGGTCTTATTGCGGCCGAGGATGTCTTCCGCGTCGATCTGCACGCGGTTCTTGCCGACCTTGAGTGGAACCACTGCGCGAAAGGTTCCGTCGGCAGTGACCTCGGCTTCTACGCCGTTCACGTTCACCCGTGAGGAAGGCTGTGCCCGTCCCCTGATTTTGGCGTGGTTGTCCAGTCGATCGTCATCGGGCCAAATCACCGACAGAAGAAGCTCTTGTGGGATCGGTTCCGGATCAGTCGGGGCTTCGTCGGGCATGGCGGTGCTGGCGCTCCCGCCGGGCACGACCACATCCTTGCCCTTGGCGGAAAAGCGCGCCGACCCTTCGGACGAGGCCACATTGACCTTCCCCGTCGGGGAGACCGACACGACAAAGCGCGCGGCCCCGATGTTGGCGGTCTTGGTGTGGCGAGCGGTGATCTCGACGCGCTGGTTGCCATCGGCGACGCTCGCCGACACCCGTCCGCCGCGTAACAAGCCGACCTTGGCTGTCTCCTTTTCCAAATCGTCGAGACGGAGATCCATGTTGTCGCGCAGCTCGAGCTCGACGCTGCCACGCCGAAGCACGGCGCGGGCGCCGACCGCCGTGCGCACGACATCCTTGGTCGACAAGAGATGGCCGGGACGGACGATGTACCATTGCCCGTTCTGGAAGGCTTCGACCACGCCTTGCAGGGCCATGACCCGGAACAAGTTGGAATCGCGCTCGGGCAGCATGGGGGCGACACGCGACAGGCCGGCCGGCATCGCGGGCTTGCGTTGCTCGAAAAAACGTCGGGACATCACCGTCGCGACGATCAGCACGACCGCCACCATCACCACGATCATGACCTGGAACCGAAAGGCTTGCCGGCGATTCAGGCTAATCATTCAAGCGGGCTCGCTTTGAGGTGGATGGGGAAGGTGACCCAGAAAGTCGTCCCGCTGCCGAGGACGCTTTCGACTCGGATGGTGCCACCGTGGTCTTCGATGATCTGGTGCACCACCGACAGGCCGATGCCGGTGTCGGTTCGTTGCGCCTTGGTGGTGAAGAACGGGTCGAAGATGCGCGACAGGTGCTCCGGGCGGATGCCGCGGCCGGTGTCCGATACGCGCACTCGGAACAGCTTCGCCTCGGGCAGGGTGGTTTCGAGGGTCAGCGTGCCTCCACCTTCCATGGCCGCGACGGCGTTCTGGATAAGCTGAATGAAGGCGGCCTGCAATTGCAAGGCGTTTCCCAGCACCGGCGGGCTGGCTCCGGCGACGCGTTTGATGACCTGGATCTTGGCCCCTGCGAGGTTTTGTGGACCACACAGCTCGATCGCGTCGTCGAGAATGCTGGCCATGTTGAGGGTCTTGAATCCTTCGCCGCCTTGTCGTTGCGAGAAGCGCAGCAGGTTGGCGACGATGCCCTGGATGCGCAGGGCTTGGTCCTCGATGTCGCGCACCATCGGATAGATCGGGTGGTCCTTGGGCAGGTCGCCGAGCGCCAGCTGGGCCAGACCAAGCACACCCGTGAGCGGATTGTTGATCTCGTG
>PMLH01000338.1:554-1185 GCA_003159055.1 Myxococcales bacterium | reverse complement strand
GCGGGCGGCGTCGAGCGAGCTGGTCATGGCGTTGAACGACTTGGCCAATTCGCCAAGCTCGTCGTTGGACGACACATCGAGGCGCATGTCGAGCTTTCCTCGTGCGATGTCTTGCGAGCCCCGGAGCAGCGAGCCGACGCGGCCCGAAAGCGATCGCGCAAAGGCCGCGCCAACCAGGGCTGCGACGAACGCAGCAACGCCAACCCAGTACGCCGTGGTCCAGGTGAGCCGCCGTGCCGGGCCCATGGCCGCATCTTCCCAGCGCTCGACCACGACGCCCAGCATGAAAGCCGGCGCCGGCACGTAGGCGCCAATCACGGCATGTCCGGCGCTTTCGTACCCGTCGACGAACCAATTCTCCGGCAGTTTGTATTCTGGACCGGTTGCGAATTGCTTGGGCTCGAACGACGGTGGCCCAACTGAGCGCCCCGACACGATGACGCGCGCCTGGCTGTCGAGCAGGAGAATGTCGCGGTCTCTGGTTGACAGGGTGGCAAGGTGATCGGCGATTCGGCGCAGGGAGACCGCAGCGGCGATGATGCGTGGGCCATCTTCACCTGGGTCGTCGTAGCGGATGGCGAGGGTCACGTGGGGCCTGTGTGCGCTGCCAGCCACCAAGATCGATCCGATC
>PMLH01000338.1:0-543 GCA_003159055.1 Myxococcales bacterium | reverse complement strand
GTCGAGCAAGGCCACCACGCTGAAGTCGTCGCTCTGGTGATACACGAGTTGCAGGAATTTCCGCAGTGCCTCGCTGGATGGCAGTTGGTCACCGACCCGGGTCAGGTCCAGGATGCGCGTCTCGACCGCCATGGTGGCGCGCAGGTTGCCGAGCTGGCTGGAGACGTACTCCGCGATCTGCCGGGCGAGGAGAACCTCGTGTCCTTCGATCTCGTCGCGCAAGGCGGCCCGGCTGACGCGAATCGAGGAATAGCCGGCGATGGCCAGCGGGACGGCCGCAACGCCGATGGAGAGCAGAGCCAACTTCGGTAGCAGCTTCATGGCGTTCTCCAGGCAAAGGCGTCTACCAGCGCGGTGAAACCCAGGTCGGCATCGAAGGCCCACACCGTGGCTTGTCCATGGCCCGCTGGGGCGAATCCGACGATCAGCGTGTCGGCTTGCCAGGTCGGCTGGACGAGCGGCAGCGCGCTTTCGAGCGCGGTTCCGAAGTAGATGCGGGTCTGCTGCGAGAAGTTTTTTCCGGTGATCTTGACCTGGGTGGCG
>PMLH01000377.1:616-4485 GCA_003159055.1 Myxococcales bacterium | reverse complement strand
GAAGAAGATCCTGACTGCGATGAACCTGCCGAGCCAGGTTCCCGAGCTTCACCCCGCCCGCCCGCCGCCACGCCACACCGATACGGTCGGCTCGGCCAAGTACAACTTGGGGCTTTCGCTCAAGCGTGCGCAGGCCATCGCCGCCTGGTTCCGCACCGGAGCACCGGACCTGCCCATAGCCTACGAGGGCTTCGGCGAGCAGGCCCTGCGCGTCCCCACGCCCGACAACACCAGCGAGCCGCACAATCGCCGTGTCGACTACATCCTGTCCGTCGAGGATCCCGTGCTCCCCGCCAGCGATTTTCAGCCCTCCTGGAAGACGCTGCCATCCCAATGACGCCCTCGTGGTCGAGGTGAGGGCCGGTGTGACGGGCGGCTGACCAAGAAATCGGCCGATTAGAGCTCGGCCCTGGCCAGCATGTCGAAGTAGGTTTTCTCGCACTTGCCCAGAGGGCCTTCCTTCTTTCCTGGCTTGGGGCAGACAGCGGCGGTGCGCAGGCCGAAGGTCTTGGCGTCGCCCAACTGGGTTGCGTAGACGACCACCGTGCGCTCGCCCTTTTTGGTCTTCAGGGTGACGTCCTGAAGGATGAGGTTCTGACCCACCTGACCGCCCAGACCCACATTCCAGTGGCCGTTCACAATCTGGGCGATGGTTTCTTCCGTGGGCAGAAGCTCGACGAGGCCTCGGGCCGCTACTCGCCGGTGGATAACGAAGCTCTCGTACTTTTTGCAGACCGGGCTGACGAACATCTCGAAGACGGGGCGGACGCCCTTGTTGCTCTCTGGTGATGTGATGACGGCCAGGTCGGCACGTTCGAGCTCGACCTTCCATCCTTTGGGCAGACGCATCTTGAAGCCACCGTTGGCCAGCCGCACCCGGTGCTCGTCACGGTCGTACGTCAGCGCGGGCATCTTTGCGGTGGTGCAGTCGGTACCCGGCATCAGGTCGGGCAAGGCCGCCGGGGCAACCGGCTTGGGAGCAGTCGCGGCTGGCGTGTCCAGCTGGGACTTCGCCTGCGCGTGTGCGGGCGCCACCGGGATCTGGACGCTCGCTTCACGCTGGGGCGCCGCTTGGCTCTTCGATGCCGTGGGCGTGGCGCACGTGACGCATGCAAACGCGGGGATCAGGATGACGAGTCTGGACTTCACCACACTTCCTCCTGGCAACATTAGAGCACGTCTCCATGGTCATGCCGTCGATCAAGCTCACGTCGGGGCGATAGCTGAAGCGCACATCGCGAAACCCGACCTGTCCGCGGGGCCACCCGGCGACGTGCAGTTGGTGCGTCTGGAATCTCCTCGGAGGCGTCGACGAAGACCCGGTAGGCGGCGCGAACAACGACTCGGTCACCAAGTCCAAGCTCGACAACCTGTACGGCTGTCGCGAGAGACCGGCGGGCATGAGGATCCGATGTTACCGGCGCTCGGCCGCAGCGCTGACGGCGAAGTTTCGCAAGGACGAGGAAGGACCAGGAACGACAGGGAGGCATCGACAACGCTTTCGGCCGAGCAACTAAGCCAGCAGAAGACCTAGCTTGCTGTAGAATTTCACTTTGGGTGTCAAGCGGCGTCGGCCGCCACAGCTGGAGGTAGATGGTGCACGCACATCGGTCGATTCTTTTCGTGGGCGTCTTTTTGCTCTCTCTTGACCCAGCGTATGGGCAAAGTTGGCCGCCTCTGCCGCTGGCAACACCAGCGTCTTTGGGATTTTCGGTGGAGCGCCTCAAGGAGCTGGATGCGGCTTTGCAGCAGACGGTCGATCGCCAGCAGCTCGCGGGCGTGGTGATGATGATGGCCCGCCACGGCAGGCTGGTGGCACAGAAGGCCTACGGACTGCAATCCGTCGAACGCAAGAAGGAAATGCAGCAGGACACAATCTTCAGGATCTACTCGATGACCAAGCCCATNNACCATGGGCGAGTTGATGTCGCACACCGCAGGCTTTGCCTACGGCTTCACGGGTGACCCGATCGATAACTTGTACAAGAAGTCGGGCATCTTCCAGACTCGCTCCCTCGACGACTTCATCGCCAAGTTGGCGAAATTGCCGCTGGCATACCAGCCTGGACAGGCGTGGCGCTATAGTGTTGCAGTCGACGTCCAGGGGTATCTGGTGGAGAAGCTGTCGGGCAAACCGTTTTCCACCTTCGTGCGCGAGCGCATCCTTGTGCCGCTGGGAATGAACGACACCGACTTCTTCGTCGCCCCCGCAAAAATGGCGCGACTAGCGACAGTCTATAAGCCCAACCCGACTCAGACAGGACTGATTGCTGTGCCTCACGATCCGAACGTCAATGAGTCTCCGCGCAGGCCGTCCGGTGGGGGTGGTTTGTACTCAACGGCCGGCGATTATTTGCGTTTCGCCCAGATGCTATTGAATGGTGGCTCACTGAACGGCGAGCGTCTACTATCACCGAGCACTGTCGCGCTCATGCGCAGCAACCATTTGCCAGAGAACCTGTTGACCGGGAAATTTGGAATTGGTACGTATTTTATGCAGCCGGGTTTGGGCTTTGGTTACGACGTCGCGGTGATGGAAGATCCCATCAGGGTTGGCAGCACCGCAGGAAAGGGATCCTACCTATGGAATGGCCTTGCGGGCACTTGGTTCTGGATCGATCCGACGAACGACCTTGTCTTCGTCGGCATGATCCAACGCTTGGAGTCCGAGCCTGGCATGCCGGATCTGGAGAATCTTTCGCGCACCCTCGTGTATCAGGCTTTGACCGATCCCGCGAAATAGGGCGCGGCCGCCCTATCTTCTGTCCGGCATCGTCGCCGTAGACCGCGTGCCCATTCTCATTGGTGACGAGCGTGATGCAGCTGCAGGACCTTGCGTGCCTCGGAACGGGTCAGGGCCTGGCCGCTGCCTTGGCCGAGCGCCAATACGGCATTGCTGACGATGTGAGCGATCTCTTCCTTCGCGATTTCGTCGATTCCGCGCGCCAGGGAGACCTGACGAATGAAGAAGCGATCCGGCCTCAGAACACCGCGGAGGAAACGACGGAGAGGCCAGCCTTCTGTGCGGGATCCTGGGGGTGGGGCCGGCCATAGGCGCGATCCTCACCGTGGCCGGAATCGTGCAATACCGCGCGAGCGGGCAGCCAGAGGACGACGAGCAATCCAAGGCTAGGTCGAACATGACAGTTGGTCTCGCGCCCATACCCGGCGGCGGTGCTATCGGGCGTTGCGCGCTGGGCATAGCCAGCCAAGGACCGACCAGCGGAATCAGGAGACGCTTCCCGGCGCGCCTGCAGCTTGGGCAAGCCGAATCGCGGCTGTTGCTCTCGTAGAGCTCGAACCCAAACAGGACCGAGAACAGAAAGCTGCCACCGAAGGTGGACAATCCGGCGACCAGCATCCCCTTCTTTCGCGGCGTGGGCTCGGGCGGAATGGGCGGCATGGAATATGACGGCGCAGGATAGCCAGGCCGATAGGCTTCGAGGGGCTGGACCGGGGCAGGCGGCGCCGCAAGAGCTGGTCTGCGGCCGGCGGAGCGGGCGTTACATTCGCCCCGGAAGAATCGCCCGCCCTGGCGGTCCCGGGCAGCGCCGTCGCGACCGCACACGCAAGCAGAGCGACCAGAAGCGAGCATCGGCCGGACTCGACCTTGGCAGTGTGCATGGTCGCGAAAGTACCGAGCGCGCACCACGCCGTCAACCGAATCGCCTGCCCGCGGGATGCAGCGCGAATAGACCGGTCCCGCAGACGCGGGCTGTACGCATCCCACTCTGCCAGGTCACCCGGGCGAATGGCCGCGACTTGCAGCCCGCTGCTACGAGCAGGACGTCGCCCTGGTGGGCACCCGCGTGCCTGGCACCAGCTTTTGCCCCGTCGCTGTCGGGCCTGATCCTCATTTCAGGCGCGCC
>PMLH01000377.1:0-598 GCA_003159055.1 Myxococcales bacterium | reverse complement strand
GCGCAAGGCGATTGCAGGCTGGCTCATGGGCCAGCTCGGGCTCCACGAAACCGGAACTGTTCATCGATAGCAGCGTCGGAAACGGCGTGAGCTGCCTTGGACCCGGCCGCGAGCCCTACGGATAGCTCAGGCCGTAGCCGAAGGGGAAAAGCGGGGTCTGCCCGTCGCCGTCGTGGATGGGGATCTGCGNNGGCAACCAGGCCGCGATGAAGGCGTTCGCCTGATCAATCGCCGAGGCTCCGCTGGAATCGGTGAGAATCAGCGGACGGCCCGAGAACAGCACGACGGCGAAGGGCACGTTGGCAGCCTTCACCTTGGCGATGGCCGCGAAGTCCGCGGTCGTGAGCGTCGGGTTCGCCTTGTCGCCTTGGCCTTCGGCATAGGGGGCCTCGCCAACCACAACGATCGCGTAGGCGGCGCCCGCGGCACCGCTGCCGTCGGCGGACGACGTGACGGTCGTGCTGGTGCCGGCAAACAGCTTGCTGATGGCAGCCTGGACCGTCGTGCCCGTGGTGGTGCTGGTTCCCGGTTGGCTGCCCAGTCCCTGCCAGCCAAGCGTCCAGCCGCCGCATTGCTTGGCCAGAGAGTCCGCCCCGCT
>PMLH01000503.1 GCA_003159055.1 Myxococcales bacterium | reverse complement strand
ACAGGACTGGATTTTGGCGGAGAGTCGTGGGCATGGAAATCAATGCCCTGCCCAAAGTTGAGCTGAAACCAAAGCGATGGAATGCGGCCTTCGCGCGGAAGGTGCTGGAAGAATTCGCTTCCAGCGGGATGTCTTTGACTGCGTTTGCGCGCACGCGCGGCGTGAATTTGCAGCGGCTCTTGTGGTGGCGGAAGCGACTCGCGATGACTGGGTTGCCAAAGTCCGTGACTTTCCTACCCGCGGCGGTCTCGCCCATGTTTTCAGGGATCACGGTGCGGTTGCCTGGCGGCTTCGCCGTTGAGGCGGCGGACACAACGGTGCTGCCGGCTCGTTGGGTGGCCGAGTTGGCCCGGTCGTTGACGAGCACGCCGTGATTCTGCTTCCCCGAGCGGTTCGCGTATATTTCGCGGCGGGCGCGACAAACCTGCGCAAGTCATTTGAAGGCCTGTCGAATGAGGTGCGGACGGTGTTGGCGTGCGATCCCTTGTCCGGGCACGTGTTCGTGTTTCTCAATCGACGGCGCAATCAGGTGAAGTTGCTTTTGTGGACGCGCGGCGGATTCACCATCGTTCACAAACGTCTCGAGCAAGGTCGTTTTACTTTTCCCGCGCGCGTGTCGGCCGAGGCGAAGTGCGTGCCCATCGACGCACACGAGCTGTCGATGTTGCTCGAAGGGATCGATATCGCGGATGCGCGAACGTCCACGCGCTGGGAGCCGGCCACGCACGCGCACGTTCGGTAGTTGGCCGAACTTTTTCGTCGTCGCCGTACGATTTTTCCAGTTGCCCACAGGGTTCGGCACGAATCTTTCACTATATAGGGGTAGATGCGCGCGACGGCGACCCCGACGGTGACGAGCGCTGGTTCCGAGAAAAGAGGACCAGTGTTGGAGGTCTTGCGCGAGCTATTGCAGAGCGGTCGCAGTGAGGAAGTGGTCGCAATTGTGGCAAAGCTCGTTGCCCGAAACAGCGAGCTCGAGCAACGGCTGGCGCAAGTGCTTTCGCGCAAGCACAAGAACGAGGGTGTCTCGGAAGCGCAGCTCAAGCTCTTTATCGATGCGCTGTCGACTGAGAGCAACAGCAACGCCGGCCCAGGTGGCGAGCTTGCCAGCGCAAACGAAAAGCTGCGAGACGCATCGGAGATCGACAAAGGCGGCAACGGCAGCGGCGAGAGCCAAAAGCGCAAGAAGCAGCCGCCGTTGCGCCGGCCGATTCCGCCGGGACTCCGCCGAGTGGACAATCCCATCAAGGTGCCGATGGAAAAACGCCCATGTCCACAATGCGGCTCGGAACGTGCGTGCATCGGCCACGACGTAACGGAAGTCATCGAACTGATACCCGCCGAAGTGATCGTGCGCATCGACCGGCGAGAGAAGCTCGCATGCACGATCTGCGAGGGCGAGCTGGCGCGCGCCCCAGTCGGAGACAAAGTGGTCGCTGGCGGCCGCCTTGGCTCGACGCTGGTTTCGCAACTTCTCGTCGACAAGTACGATGATGGGTTGCCATTGCATCGGCAGAAACAGCGCTTTGAGCGCATGGGTCTGGCGCTTCCGATTTCCACGCTGGCCGATCAAGTGACATGGTCAACCGATCTTCTGCGCCCCGTGTGGCGCTTGGCGGTTCTTGAGGTGCTTGCGGCCAAGGTGATGCATCTCGATGGCACGAGCCTGCCGGTGCTCGATCGAGATGCGCCGGGTGGCAAGCGCCTCGGCGCACTTTGGGGGTACGTCGGCGACGACAACGTGGCGGCATATCTCTACGCCTCGACGGGAAAGAAGCGTGGCCAGAAGCCGGGCGAGCTCGGCCCCGAGGACATGCTGGCCAATCGAACGGGTTACACCGTCGCCGATGCCTCGGGCCTTTTCGATGCCAGCTTCCTGCGCCCCGATCTCATCGAGTGTGGCTGCCACATGCACGCGCGAAGATATTTCGCCAAAGCGCTCGATGCCGGCGACGCTCGGGCTGCGCTTCCGCTCGCTGCCTACAAGAAACTCTACGAGATCGAGGCCAAGGTGCGCGATCTTGCCGACGAAGAAAGACGAGTCACACGACAGAGCGAGAGCAAACCCGTGTGGGACCAAATCTGCGCGTGGTGCGACAGCTACAAGCCGCATGAACCGCCATCGTCGAAGTTGGGCGAGGCCCTTCGTTACCTGACCAACCACCGGGTGGCGCTCGGCCGCTTTATCGAGAACGGCGTGATCCCGATTGATAACGGGATTGTCGAGCGCCTGCATGTCCGCGCGGCTCTGACTCGCAAGAATTATCTCTTCGCCGGATCGGACGCGGGCGGTGAGCGCGCCGCGATCGCGTACACCATTCTTGGCTGCTGCAGACTCGCGGGCGTGAACCCAGTCGAGTACCTCACCGACATGCTGCCGCGACTCGCACAGCGCGTGCGACTACGCGACATGCACGCGCTCATGCCTGAACGCTGGAAGGCCCCCCGGACCGCGGCTCCAAGCACGCCAGACGCTCAGAGCTAAGGCCTGCCGTCAAGCGCTGATGACCGCCGCCGGGGGATGCGGTCCGGCGGATGGACACGGACGTGAGGAGCTGCTCCGGCCG
>PMLH01000476.1 GCA_003159055.1 Myxococcales bacterium | reverse complement strand
GCCTTGGTGATGGGCCATGAAGGACTGAACCAGGGCGCTGGTTTGCCCCCGCGGCAGTCGAGACGGCGTGTAGTCGATGGCCTCGTAGAATCCATAGGTCCCCTCGCACCCCTCGGCCGCAAGTCGCCGCAGATTTTTGCACGCCTCCTCGGGCGCCACCATCAGCGCCAACAACGAGGCATAGGGGGCGACCACACGATCCTCGGCCAACCCGCGCTTGAGCCCCAGGCCTGGCACGCCGAACGCCCGGTATTGGTAATTGAGATGCGCGTCCACGAGGTTGTAGCCGGATTCCGACATGCCCCACGGCACGCCAAGCTGGGCTCCGTAGGCGATCTGCCGGTCCACCGCAGTCCTGCATGTCTGATCGAGCAGGGTGCTCTCGTAGGTAGGCATCACGAGAAGCGGCATCAGGTATTCGAACATCGATCCGCTCCACGAGAGCAGGATGGGTTTGCCGCCTTCGTTGGTGAGGCGGCGGCCCAGAGCAAACCAACTTTCCTGTGGAAGGTGTCCTTGTGCGATGGCCACAAACGTGGACAGTCTCGACTCGGAGGCCAACAGATCGTAGTAGCTGGCGTCGCGCCGACGATCGTCTACGTTGTACCCAATGGCCAGCAAGTGACGGGTCTCATCGAAAAGAAAACCGTACTCCATGTGCGACAGGTCGCCAACATGAAGCGCAAGCCTTTGCACGGCGGCAATTCTCTTGCTGGCGCGACGACTGCACTCGGCAAGCAGCGGTCGCAACTCGGGCCACGCAATGGTTGCTTCGGCAGCGCCAGGCCAAAGCCACTTCTCGACCGTCGTCAAGGGTTGCGACTCGGCCTCGGCCAACTCGCGCAGGGTTGGGATTTGATTGATACCGCAAGACACATCCGGGCGCGCGGCGGCCTCCGGCAGCGACGTCCAGGGGGCGATGAAGGTCAGATCGGCCATCGCATCCTGGCATTGTCGGACCAGCGCCTGCGCCCAGCCGTGGGCCTTTCCCTCCGAGCCCGCAGCCAGCCGAGCTGCTAGCGATTCGGCCGCCCTCGCGATCGACGCGATGGCGTGGCGCACGGCCGCGAGCGTGCATGGGGGGGCGTCAATGGCCAAGGTCAAGGCGTGCTCGACCTCGGAGATCTCACTGCGAGCCGAATCCTCTGCGACATCTGCCGCCAGCTCGAGTGTGTTGGCCAACCCGGTGAAAAGACGCGGTCCCGCGACCTTCTCGTCGATGAGCGCGAGCAGTCCCTGCCGCAGGGTCAGAAGGTGTCCGGCGAGGTTGCCGCTGTCCACGCTGGAAACATAATGGGGCTGGAGAGGCCCTAGCGATTGGGTGTCGTACCAGTTGTAGAAGTGTCCGCGATGGCGTTCAAGGGATTCCATGGTGTGGATGGCATTGGACGTGCGTTCGACGAACCGCCCGGTCGAGATGTAGCCGAAGTCGTGGGCGGCCAGGTTCGCAAGCAACGACAGCCCCATGTTGGTCGGGGAGGTACGATGGGCGATGACTGCCGCGGGATGCTCTTGCACATTGTCGGGCGGCAGCCAGTGGTCTTTCGGACCGACAAAGGTCTCGAAGAAGGACCAGGTCTTGCGGGCGACTCCTCGGAGGAAGCGAGTGTCGGCCGCCGTCAGTTTAGCCGCGCGATGTGGGAGGGGGCGGCTCGACCACCAGGCAAGGACCGGACTTCCGAACCAGAGCACCAGGATAGGGCCAGCGGTGGCCAACGCTCCGGGCCGAAAGTGCGCGAGAAAGAGCAGCGTCGCTGCGGACAGCAGGGGTGCGCACCCCATCCTGCGAAGGGACGCCGAGAGACCGGCAAGATCTGAATGGTCGTTCTTGTTGTTCGCGTCGCCCGCGAGACTCCATTGCAAGAGCCGTCTCTTGCTCAGAAGGACTCGGAAGCTCGTACGCAGAATTGCATCGAAGGTGAAAAATGCCTCGTATGGCAGGCACGCGAAGGAGAAACCCACCTGGCCAAAGCGCGCAGCAGCCGAACGGCCAGCTCCTGCCAGGTGCTGGCCGAGTAGCACATCTTTCGGCTTTCGGAAGACGTCCAGCAGGGACGCGACAATGGGCGGAATTACGAAAACGCCGAGGACCGCAAGCGTCCAGAACCAGGGCCGGAGAAGCCACGACCAACCGAGGAGCAGGAGCAGAGTCGCGGCAATCGGCACCAGGCTGCGCCGGAGATTGTCGAAGATCTTCCAGCGCGCGAGCAGAGGGAGGGGCGTCTTCTGCCAGCCTGTTCGCGGGGCCCGAACCCACGGCAAGGTCCAACCGGCGATCTGCCAATCGCCGCGAATCCACCGCCGTCTGCGCACTACATCTGTCTCATAACGCGGGGGATATGCCTCATAGAGCTGCACATCGGTGAGTAATCCCGAGCGTGCATAACACCCCTCGACCAGATCGTGGCTCAGGATTCGGTTTTCGGGAAGGCGGCCGGCCAGGGCAGCCTCGAAGGCGTCGACGTCGTAGATCCCCTTGCCGATGAACGAGCCTTCCTGAAACAGGTCCTGATAGACATCAGAAACTGCGCGGGTGTACGGATCGAGTCCGGGCTCGCTTCCAAAGAGCTGGGCGTAGCGGGACCGCTGCCCCGACAGACTCTCGGCCATGCGCGGCTGCAGGATTCCGTAGCCCTCGCACACTCTTTGCGTGCGCACGTCCAAACGTGCCCGATTCAGAGGGTGAGCCATGGCCCCGACCAGTTCCCTGGCAGCATCGCGTGGCAACTGGGTATCGGTATCCAGGGTGACGACGTACTTGACCTGCGAAAGCCCCGCCGTGTTGCCAACGACCAGCGAAAAGTCGGCGCGCGCACCGGCGTCGATTCCAGTGCGGCGCAAGTAGGCGTTCAACGCCGCAAGCTTGCCGCGTTTGCGCTCGTACCCCATCCAGATGCGATCGCGCGGATTGAAGCGGCGCGGGCGGTGGAAGAGAAGAAACGGATCGCGCTTCGACCGGCCGTACTTCGCATTCAGCTCCTCGATCTTCTGCTTGGCCAACGACACCAGCGCGTCGTCCCCGGGGAGCGTTTCGAGGCTGGCATCCAAGAAGTCGGTCAAGAGTGCAAAACGCACATGCTCGTCTCGGTTGGCCAGGAAACGCACTTCCAGCCCTTCGACGAGATCTGCAATCCTGGCGGCACTGGACAGCATGGTCGGGACCACGACGAGGGTGCTCGATTCTTGCGGGATTCCGTCCGAGTAATCTAGGCGAGGCAGCGGGTGCGGCGTGGCCATCAGAGTCGCCAGCCAGTCCACCAGCGCTATGGCCAGGTGACAGGTGCACGGCAACGCGAGGATCCCGACCAGAGCCAGAAGCCAATTGGGGATGCCGCCGACTCTGGCTCGCGCCACGAGACCGCCGGCACCGGTGGCCGAGAGTAGAACGATGCTACCCAGGTAGACGAACAATGGGTGGCGGCGACTCGCCTCGCGCAAAGCCCCCATCATCGAACCTCGCACGTGCACCGCACGTTCGAGTTGCGGCAATCCTCGGTCGATGAGGTAGAAGCCGACGTGTCGCGTGCGTTCGTCGTTCGTGGAGCGCGCCGTCCCCGCTTGGGCAAGCAGGATTGCCTGACGCGCCACCTCGCTTTCCGCGAGTGGACTGCGCCTTGCGATTTGCTCGACCGTGCGACGGTAGCGATCCCGCGTGGCGAATTCCATCTGACGGTAGACGTCGGCAGGATCCTCTCGCAGGGTTTGTTCGACCGCGCTCACGCTCTCCACGAACTTTCGCCAATCGGTGGCCCCCAGGATGCGCAGGCTGCCGATGCT
>PMLH01000392.1 GCA_003159055.1 Myxococcales bacterium | reverse complement strand
GGGCCGCAGTTGGTGCAGTTGGTAAACGGGTAGCGGTAGCGGCGGTCGCCGGGGTCGAAAATGTCGGCGATGCAAGCCGGGCAGGTCGCGAGATCCGGCATGACCAGGGTGCGCTTCTCGCCGCCTGTGCTTTCGCGGATTTCGAAGGCCCGAAATCCAACCGGATCCAGGAAAACGGTCTCCAGGCTCTGAATGATGGCGATGTCGGGCTTTTCGCTCTCGAGACGGGCAAGGAATTGTCGCAGGGTCGCTTCCGAGCCTTCAACCTCGACGAAAACGCCCGCCGAAGTATTGTTGACCCAGCCCGCCAGCTCCATCTCGCGCGCGAGCCGGTACACGAAGGGGCGAAATCCCACGCCTTGAACCGCGCCGCGAATGGTTACCCGCACGCGAAGTACGCCGGCCGCTGGTGCTTGGGAGCTCGCCACGCTCACAATCTACCTCAAGTTGCTCCTCGGCCAGGTTGGCCCATCGGTCAGGATTGCGCATTCTGGGCGGCTGCTTGGGCGACTCAGAGAAGACTCTCGATGTCAACGTGAAAAGTGGAACAACGATGGATCGGCGTTCCTCTGCGCGCCCGACCGCCCCTTCTGACACCGGCCTATCCCGATTGTCGTCGAGAAAGTCAAAAAAGTGGAAGAGGGGGCTTGCCAACGAAAAGCATATTCGTTAATTTTTTCACGTGCGCAGTGCTTGCGCCATGGTTTGTGTTTAGCGTCGTACCGGTAGTTTTGAGAAACTAGTCAGGAATCACGCTAGCTGGGAATCCGAAGTCCCGTTTCCCAGTCGGTCTGTGTAGTCCGATTCAACGAAGTTTGAACCAGGAAGGGCCCATGGCAGACAACTCCAGTGTCAGTAGGCAGATCTGCGAGAAGTTCGGCAATGACAAGGGCCGCCTCATGGACATCCTCGTGGGTGTTCAAGCGCAGGCAGGGTGCATTGCCCCCGACGCGATGGATGAAATTGCCAAGAACCTGTCCATCAATCGGGTCGAGGTCGAGAGCACGGCGACGTTCTACGCCTTCTTCTCGACCAAACCGCGAGGACGCTTCGTCATTCGTCTGTGCAACGACATCATCGACCGGATTTGTGGCATGGAGCGAATTGCGGACGCCTTTCGCGCCGAGCTGGGCATCGATTTCGGACAGACCACCCCTGATGGGCTGTTTTCGCTGGAATACACGCCCTGCATCGGCATGTCGGATCAGGCACCCGCGCTACTCATCAACGACAAGGTGGTGACGCGCTTGTCGACCGACAGGGTGCGCGACATCGTTCAGACCCTCAGGACCACGAAGAACATCGAGCAGCTGAAGCTGACGCTGGGTGATGGCAACAACAGTCACGCCCTCGTGCGATCCATGGTGGTCAACAACCTGCGCGAACGTGGCGCTGTTGTTTTTGCGCCCGCCACGCCCGGCGTGGCTTTGCAGCGCGCTCTTTCCGAGCAACCGGTCGAGCTCATCAAGATCATCAAGGCATCGCGTCTGCGGGGGCGCGGCGGCGCCGGTTTTCCGACCGGAATGAAGTGGGAATTCACTCGCGGTGCAGCGGGCGAGCGCAAGTTCATTGTCTGCAATGCCGACGAGGGCGAGCCCGGCACGTTCAAAGACCGCGTGATTCTGACCGAGGCTGCCGGTCTCATGTTCGAAGGTATGACGATTGCTGGATACGCGATCGGAGCGGCGGAAGGCATCGTCTACTTGCGCGGAGAATATGCGTATCTGCTTCCGTTCCTGGAAGACATGCTGGCAAAACGCCGTGTGGCGGGACTGCTCGGCCGCGACATTCTTGGCAAGACTGGCTTCAAGTTCGACATTCGTGTCCAGCTTGGCGCCGGCGCCTACGTTTGCGGCGAGGAAACTGCGCTGCTCAGCTCGAGCGAGGGCAAGGCGGGCGATCCCAAGACGCGGCCGCCGTTCCCGGCGCAAAAGGGCTACCTCGGCATGCCGACCGTCATCAACAACGTCGAGACCTACTGCGCTGCCGCGCGGATCATCGAGAACGGCCCAGGCTGGTTCACGTCGATGGGAACCCAGGGCAGCGCAGGCACCAAGGTGCTCAGCGTTTCTGGCGACTGCGGCAGCCCGGGCGCGTACGAGCTTCCGTTCGGCATCACGGTCAGCGAGCTGCTAGCGCGCGTCGGCGCCAGTGACACCATTGCGGTTCAGGTCGGCGGCTCGTCGGGGCGGATGATCGGACCGTCGGAATTCGGTCGCAAGATTTGCTACGACGACCTGGCCACCGGCGGATCCATCATGGTGTTTGGGCCCGGGCGCGACGTGCTTGGCATCGCGGATGCGTTCATGGAATTCTTCGTCGAGGAAAGCTGCGGCTACTGCACGCCTTGTCGGGCAGGCACGCGGCTTCTTCGTGATCGATTGAGACGTTTCCTCACCGGCACCGCCGCTCGTGCCGACATCGACTACTTGGAGAAGACCAGCAAGACGGTAAAGACCGCCAGTCGTTGTGGCCTTGGGCAGACGGCGGCCAATCCGATTCTCGGAACCCTGCAGAGCTTCCGCAGCGAGTACGAGCGTCGGGTTCACACCAACGGCAGCGTTCTCCTTCCCTCGTTCAACCCGAGTACGGCGGTCGCCGGCGCGGAGGCCCTCGCCGGTCACAGCTCGATGCACTTCGTGGCCGAGAAAGGTGGAGTGAAACAATGAGCGACAAGATCACTTTCACCGTGGACGGCGTTGAAGTGCAAGGCCAGCAGGGACAAACCATCCTGCAGGCTGCCGCGCTCGCGGGCATCTACATCCCGCACTTGTGCGCCATGAAGGGCCTTTCGCCTTGGGGAAGCTGCCGGGTCTGTACTGTGATGGCGAACGGTCGCCCGCAGGCCGCGTGCACCATGCCCATCGCGGACGGCATGGTGGTGGAAAACGAAACCGCCGATTTGAAGGACCTGCGCGCCAGCCTGGTCGAAATGCTGTTCGTCGAAGGCAACCACTTCTGCATGTTCTGTGAAAAGAGCGGCAACTGTGAGCTGCAAGCGACGGCGTACCGGATGGGCATGCTTTCGCCCCGGCATCCCTACATGTTCCCGATGCGGCGAGTGGACGCCAGCCACCCAGACGTGATGCTGGACTTCAACCGCTGTATTCAGTGTGCGCGCTGCATTCGCGCCTCGCAGGAATTAGACGGCAAGCACGTGTTCCAGTTCATCGGGCGCGGCGCGCATAAGCGCATTGGCGTCAATGCCAGCGGGGGTGCGGCGGAAACCAATCTGAGTGTCAACGACAAAGCCGCCGAGGCTTGTCCGGTCGGCTGTATCGTGAAGAAGCGCGTCGGATTCGCTGTTCCCATCGGCCAGCGCCTGTACGACAGCAAACCCATCGGCAGTGAAATCGAATCCCGCAAGGCGCAGAGCCGGTAGGCATGACCATGGCAAACAAACCAAAGTTGGCGACAGTTTCCCTGGCCGGTTGCTTCGGCTGCCACATGTCAATCCTCGACATCGACGACCGGATCCTGAAGTTGATCGAGCTCGTCGATTTCGACCGCAGCCCGATCAACGACATCAAGAAGATCGAAGGTCGCTGTGCGGTCGGTATCGTCGAAGGCGGCTGCTGCAACGAAGAGAACGTTCACGTGCTCAAGCACTTCCGAGAGCATTGCGATGTCCTGGTTTCGACCGGCGATTGCGCAACCATGGGTGGCATCCCGGCCTTGCGCAACATGGTGCCGCTCAAGGAATGCCTTGACGAGGCGTACCTCAAGGGACCGACGGTCTACAACCCGCGCGGCCGAATTCCGAGCGACCCGGAAATCCCGCTTCTGCTCGACAAGGTCTATCCCTGCCACGAGGTGGTGAAAATGGACTATCACCTGCCGGGGTGTCCGCCGTCGGCGGATACCCTCTGGCAGGCCTTGGTTGCGTTGCTGACGGGGAAACCCTTGGCATTGCCTTACGAGCTCATCAAGTACGACTGAGGAGGAGATTCAGATGAGTGTTGCCAAGCGAATCGTGATCGAACCCGTGACCCGCGTGGAAGGCCACGGCAAAGTGGTCATCCTGCTCGACGAAAACCGAAAGGTCATTCAAGCCCGACTTCACGTGGTGGAATTCCGCGGTTTCGAACGCTTCATCCAGGGCCGTCCGTTCTGGGAGGTTCCGGTTCTGGTGCAGCGGCTGTGCGGAATTTGTCCTGTCAGTCACCACCTGGCCGCGGCCAAGGCGATGGACCGCATCGTCGGTGGTGAGAATTTGACCCCGACGGCAGAGAAGATACGGCGCCTGATGCACTACGGGCAGATGTTCCAGTCGCACGCCTTGCACTTCTTCCACCTGGCATCGCCGGACTTGCTGTTCGGTTTCGATGCCGACGTCGCGATTCGCAACGTGATTGGTGTGGCCGGCAAGTACCCCGACCTGGCCGTGCAAGCGGTGCTGATGCGCAAGTACGGGCAAGAGATCATCAAGGCCACCGCGGGCAAG